>MAEO01000108.1 GCA_001683985.1 Smithella sp. M82 | reverse complement strand
TATATCCGCTACTTCGGGGGCAAAACCCATCCGCGGCTTCTCGGTGCAAAGGATATAGAAGCCTTTCTTTCCCATCTGGCGACAGAGGATAAGGTAACCGCCTCAACGCAAAGGCAGGCGCTCAATGCACTTGTTTTTCTCTACAAGCATGTTCTGGATATACCCCTGGAGGAAGAGATCGCTCCGGCGCGCAGCAAGCGTGTGACAAGTCCACCCACCGTTATGACTCAAGCCGAAGTTCAGCGCCTTCTTGCCGCCATGGAGGGCAAGCCGGCGCTTATGGCAAAGCTGATATACGGAAGCGGGATGAGACTCATGGAATGCATCCGTCTGCGCATCCAGGACATTGATTTCGGCCAGAACCTCATTTTCGTCAGAGGCGGCAAGGGCGGAAAAGACAGGACAACCGTTCTGCCTAAAAATCTGCGTGACGAGATGCTCAAACAAATTGCGGCGGTGAAGTCTCTCCATCATAAAGATCTCGAGGAAGGGTTCGGCGAGGTCTATATCCCGGAAGCACTGGCCAGAAAATATCCTAAAGCCTCAAAGCAAATCGGATGGCAATGGGTTTTCCCCGCCAAGTTGTATTCACGTGATCCGCGCTCCGGTAGGGAAATGCGTCATCACGTTCTCGAATCCGTCTTG
>MAEO01000107.1 GCA_001683985.1 Smithella sp. M82 | reverse complement strand
GGGTTTTCCCCGCCAAGTTGTATTCACGTGATCCGCGCTCCGGTAGGGAAATGCGTCATCACGTTCTCGAATCCGTCTTGCAGAAGGCGGTAAAACGAGCATCTGAGCAGGCCGGAATCAATAAAAGGGTTGGCTGCCACACGCTGCGCCACAGTTTCGCCACACATATGCTGGAAAGCGGGGTCAATATCCGCGTTCTGCAGGAACTGCTTGGCCACGCGGATGTCAAGACCACGGAAATCTACACTCATGTGATGTCCCGCGATATCCGCAACCTGCAAAGTCCGCTGGATGCGCTTCTTAGTCCTGAAAAAAATAATTAAAAAGTTTGATCAAAATGACAAAAAAATCCAAACCAGTCGAAATAGATTTCAATCCAGAGTTCCAAAGCGCGCTGGATATGATGGAGGAGACGGATAAGAATATCTTTATCACGGGGCGGGCCGGAACCGGCAAATCAACTCTGCTGAATTATTTCCGCGACAACACGAAAAAAAACGCCGTTATTCTGGCGCCGACTGGTGTTGCCGCCGTTAATATCGGCGGGCAGACCATTCATTCCTTTTTCCATTTCAAGCCCAATGTTACCGTAGCCGCCATTAAGAGAAAAAAGGCGACCGGTAAAGAAAAAATCTCTATTTATAAAAAATTGAAAACCATCGTTATTGATGAAGTCTCCATGGTGCGGGCTGATCTGCTGGACTGTGTTGATAAATTTCTGCGGCTGAATGGTCCGGATTCCAAACGTCCTTTCGGCGGTGTGCAGATGATTTTTATCGGAGATTTCTATCAGTTGCCGCCTGTTGTTTCCAGCACGGAGCGGGAAATATTCCGGTCACATTACGCCAGTCCGTTTTTCTTCAGCGCCAAAGTGTTTCCTGATCTGGATCTGGAATTTATCGAACTGGAAAAGGTTTACAGGCAAAAGGATGAGGAATTTGTCCGCCTGCTCAACACTATCCGCAATAACTCCATCACAGATGAGGATATTGCTATGTTCAATCAGCGCTGTAATCCGTCTTTTGAAGTGTCTGGCGATGAATTTTATATTTCGCTTACCAGCACCAACGATATGTCTGATCTGATCAATGAAAACCGGCTGGCCCAGTTGCCGGGTAAAATATGGAAAGCGCAGGGTCTGGTTGACGGAGAGTTTGGCAAAGAATCCATGCCCACAGCCGAAGAGTTGAAATTGAAAAAAGGCGCGCAGATTATGCTGCTCAATAACGATTCATACGGGCAGTGGATTAACGGGACAATCGGCAAGGTGAAAAAATTTGAAAAGGACGAGGGAGGAGAGGATGTGATCGTGGCCGAACTGGATAACGGCGAAACGGTGCAAATCTCTCCCTATACCTGGAAAATCTACAAATTCTTTCTCAAAAACGAAGAATTGCGCTCGGAAGAGGTCGGGTCTTTCCGCCAGTATCCGGTGCGGCTGGCCTTTGCCGTGACCATTCACAAAAGCCAGGGGAAAACTTTTGAAAAGGTTGTCATTGATGTGGGACGCGGCACCTTCGCCCACGGGCAGATGTATGTGGCTCTTTCCCGCTGCACAACGCTGGAGGGTATTGTCCTTAAACAACCCTTAAAGAAAAATCATATTATGATGGACTGGCAGGTGGTCAAATTCTTAACTGGTATGCAGTACGCCAAAGCGGCGCTTACTTGCACGCGCGAAGACAAGCTGGAGATGCTGACTGCCGCAATTAAAGAAAAGCAAACTGTCGAGATTGTTTATCTCAAAGCAAAAGATGAAAAATCAAAACGGAAAATTCGGCCACTGCTGATGGAGGAAATGGAGTTTAATGGACATCCGTTTTTGGGTCTCAATGCCTATTGCCTGATGCGTCGGCAAAACCGCGTCTTCAACGTGGATCGTATCCTGGAAGTTCGCATATCATCAAACCATCAATAATACCGAGCCTAAATCAAAGATGATATTGAGGCGGCAAGGAGGATGCCCGGCATACGCCGGGCTTCGCTGCCAACAAAAATAGCGCTTTGATTTAGGTTTGGAAAAACACCTTGACAAAACGCTTCCGTTAAATAACATTAGCGCTCTCGTGAGCGGGCGTAATTCAGCGGTAGAATGTCAGCTTCCCAAGCTGGACGTCGCCGGTTCGAGCCCGGTCGCCCGCTCCAATTTAATGAGACTCGAATTCTGAAAGCGAAGCGCATCGGAATTCGCTAGTCGAATTATCCCGCGTATGCGGGATTGTAGAAGCTTCAGAAACCTAATCGTATTAAAACTTGCTAGTCGAATTATCCCGCGTATGCGGCATGTATAAATTCGAAACTACTCTTGGGAATTCATACCCGTGATTAGCTACTTAGCAGCTTTCAGACCGCAGAAATAATACTTGCATTGTCTGTAATAGTATGCTAGCAAATTATCAAACCATCGATATGAATTGATGAGTGGGCCCCTGCCCACTTTTTTATTTTTTAAACGGTTATGGATTACGATGTAAAAGAAAAAATCCGGCAGTTGGCCGAGCCGGTTGTTGTTTCAGAAGGAATGGAATTGATTCACGTGGAATGCATAAAAATGCATTCACGCTGGATTATACGGCTTTTCCTCGATAAAGAGGGCGGCATTACACTTGATGATTGTGCGAATATCAGCAATCAGTTAGGCGATATTTTCGATATTCGCGAAGTTATTAACGGTTCCTATACGCTGGAAGTTTCTTCTCCCGGTATTGACAGGCCGATATCGCGTGATCAGGATTTTGTTAAGTATAAAGGATCAAAAGTAAATATTAAGACAAACATAAAAATTGAGGGGATAAAAAATTTTCACGGCATTCTTTCGGATTATGTCGAAGAGAATGGCCGAAAAATGGTTTTGATTGATATTTCCGGAAAAATTTACCGGATTCCTCTGCAGGATATCAATAAAGCCAATCTGGCGATGCCAGATGAATTAAAAATATAAATAATTAATGCCGAGAGGCTGAGATTCTGCAATATATAAGTTAAATAAAGGGAGGATTTTGTGAATGTTACCAGAACTTAAACGTCTGATTGAACAGATGGGTAAGGACAAGGGTATAAATAAAGATATTATTACCGGTGCGCTGGAAGCGGCAATGCTTACAGCCGCAACTAAAAAACTTGGACAGAATGTTGATATAGAAGCTCATTACAACGATGAAACCGGAGAAATTGAAGTTTTTCAATTCAAAACCGTTGTCGATAAAGTCGTTGATCCCGAAACACAAATTTCTAAAGACGAGGCAAGAGAAAAACTCGATGAAGGCGCTGAACCCGGCGACAGTCTGGGAATGAAAATTGAAACAAGTTCCTTTGGACGTATTGCCGTACAGATGGCAAAACAAATAATTATTCAAAGAGTTAAAGATGCGGAAAGCGACAATATTTATGAAGAATATAAAGATAGAAAAGGCGAATTGGTCAATGGTTTTGTCCAAAGATTTGAAGGAGGCAATATTATTGTCAATTTAGGACGCGCAGAAGGTGTAGTGCCTATAACCGAACAAATCCATCGGGAAACTTATAAAAGAGGAGAAAGAATCCGGTCGTATATAATTGAAGTAAAGAAAAATTCCAAGGGACCGCAAATAATCATGTCCCGCACGCATCCGGCATTTTTAAAGGCGCTTTTCGAAGTGGAAGTTCCGGAAATTTCGGAAGGGCTTATTGATATTGTCAATGTTGCTAGAGAACCGGGCAAAAGAGGTAAGATTTCCGTAAGATCCAAAGATAAGGATATCGATCCTGTAGGCGCATGCGTTGGTATGAGAGGTTCTCGAGTACAGAGTGTCGTGCAGGAATTACGCGGTGAAAAGATAGATATTATTCCTTACAGCGATGATGCGGCAAAATATGTAAGCAGTGCACTGTCTCCCGCCAAGGTCAGCAGGGTGTTTATTGATGATGACAATAAAACCATGACGGTTGTTGTTCCCGATGATCAACTTTCTCTGGCCATTGGTAAGAACGGGCAAAATGTCCGGCTGGCAGTTAAACTTACAGGATGGAACATTGACATGAAGAGTGAAACGATGGCTCTTGCTACACAGGAAGATCAGGAAGGAAACAATGAGCTGACAAAAATTGCGGGGATTGGACCGGCTATCGCAGAGAAGCTTGTCAGTAAAGGCATTAAAAGCATTGCTATGCTGGCAGTAGCAGAACCGGAGGTGTTATCTTCGATTCCGGGTATAAGTGAGAAAGCTGCCCAACAATGGATTGAGACAGCGGGAAAAATATTAATTGAAGAAGCCGTAAATAATAAAAAAATTGAATTATAATATTAAAATCAAGAAATTTAATATGGAGAATTTCGTGCATGCCGAAAAAGCGAGTTCATGAAGTAGCCAAAGAGCTGGGCTTGGAAAATAAAGTGCTGATTGCTCATCTGGAAAAAATCGGCATTGCGGTTAAAGCCGCTTCCTCTTCTTTGGAGGAGAGCGAAGTGGAAAGAATAAAAAAAGCGTTATCAGCTACCGAACATCGTGAAACCGTGGAAGAAAGAATAAAATCCACGGTAATCAGACGTCGCACCGTTCGCACATTTATTGAGCCGCCGGTTGAAGAAGTTCCGGAGAAGAAGGAAGAACAACAGGAAAAGGTTTCAGCAGAAAAAGCGGAAAAAGCAACTTCAAAACCGGTGGCAAAGGTTGAAAAAGTTGTAAAAGAACAACATCCAGAGGTTCCTGTTCTAAAGAAAGAAGCGGTAATACCTGAACAACCTAAAGATAAAATACAGAAGGAAGAAGTAATTGAAAAGCCTGTCATTGTGTCGGTTGAGGATAAGGTTCCGCCTACACAAAAAATTCAGAAGGTCGAAATGAAAGAAGAGCCTGCTGTTAAACCTGCGGCGGATGAAGCTGTGGCTGAAAAAATAAAACAACCGCCGCCCATTTCCGTAAAGCCGCCTGTTGTAAAGCACAAAATTGTCAAGCCGGAACCCGATAAGGTTGTCTCTCAGAAGTCGCCTCTGAAATCTGGTGAAAGAATATCTATTCCTCCTGCGGAAAAGCCAAAGAAAAAGGGTAAGGGTCCGGTAGAGGTATTTATTGAAGAAGAAAAAATAGTCCCTTTACGCAAGATTTTAGAGAAAAAAATAGAGAAGAGATTACAAAAGCATAATGAAGAAGATGAAGTAAGTTATGTCAAATGGCGGGAAATGAAAAAAGTTGTTCCTGCCAAAATGAAAAAAACAGAAATCACCATTCCCAAGGCAATTAAAAGACGTATTAAAGTCGGAGAAACGATTGCAGTCGGCGAATTAGCCAAAAGAATGGGGGTGAAGGTAAGCGAAGTAATCAACAAATTAATGGCTATGGGCGTTATGGCGACCATCAATCAGGCCATAGATTACGATACGGCTGCCCTTGTTGCTTCTGAATTCAGTTTTCAGGTCGAATCGGCGGAAGTGGAACTTAACGAATCAATGTTAAAAACTTCGTCCGTCCAGGTAAATCTTAAACCTCGTGCACCGGTTGTAACGATTATGGGGCACGTCGATCATGGGAAAACTTCACTTTTAGATGCAATAAGGCAATCAAATGTAATTGATGGCGAAGCCGGTGGAATTACGCAGGCTATCGGCGCTTATCACGTTCACATCAATAACCGCGACATAGTTTTCCTGGACACACCGGGTCATGAAGCATTTACGGCAATGCGGGCGCGTGGCGCGCAGGTAACCGATATCGTTGTTTTGGTTGTAGCTGCGGATGATGGTGTGATGGGACAAACAATTGAGGCTATCAATCATTCCAGGGTTGCCGGAGTGCCGATTATTGTGGCAATAAACAAAATTGATAAACCTGGCGCCGATCCCGATAAGATTAAACATGCTCTCATTGAATATGGGCTTTTATCGGAACAATGGGGCGGTGATACAATTTTCTGCGAGGTTTCCGCTAAAAAGAAAATTAATATTGAAGAATTGCTGGAGATGATTTTACTGCAAGCCGATGTGATGGAATTAAAAGCCGATCCTGACCTTCCGGCTCGAGGTATTATTATTGAGGCTAAATTGGATCGCGGACGCGGCCCTGTAGCGACGGTTTTAATTCAGGAAGGCACTCTGAGAGAAGGCGATTCCTTCGTTTCTAAAACTGAATTTGGCCGCGTGCGGGCAATAATTAATGATCAGGGCAGGCGCATCAAAGAAGCCGGACCGTCCATGCCGGTGGAAGTAATCGGATTTTCCGGTGTTCCTCAAACCGGTGCGGAGTTTTTCTGCGTTGAAGATGAAAAGAAAGCACGCAGCATTGCCGATTATTGGATAAGAAAAGAAAGAGAAAAAGAAATATCCGGTTTTTCCAAAGTTACTTTAGATCAGCTGTATCAAAGAATAAAAGAAGGCGTAAAAGACTGCAATGTTATTATCAAAGCGGATGTGCAAGGATCAATAGGTGCGATTTCCGATGCTTTGAATAAGCTTTCAACAGACGATATAAAACTAAAAATTATTCATAGTTCTACAGGTGCAATCAGCGAAACAGATGTCATACTTGCTTCCGCTTCCGGAGCAATTATTATCGGATTTAATGTAAGACCGGACGCACGGGTGGTGGAGATTGCCCGGCAGGAAGGTGTAGAAATTAAGCTTTATGATGTTATTTACAACGTCATTGCGGACGTACGGGCAGCAATGGAAGGACTGCTGGAACCGGAATATAAGGAAATCGTTCAGGGGCGCGCAGAAGTCCGTGAAATTTTCAAGATTCCTAAAATTGGCACTATAGCCGGATGTTTTGTTACCGACGGAAAGATAACACGTTCAGGCAACTTAAAACTTGTTCGCGACGGTGTTACAGCTTTCGACGGCAAAGTGATGTCCTTGAAGAGGTTCAGGGATGATGCCAGGGAAGTAACCGCCGGTTTTGAATGTGGTATCGGCATTGAAGGATTTAACGACATTCACCTGGGCGATGTAATTGAATCTTATATAACGGAGAAACTGGAAAAGAAATTAGAGTAGAGTGTTTTAATACATTTATCTGCAAGCCAACATCTGACTGTTCTGGGTTTTCCATGGCTGTGTGATTTGGGGAGAAAGTTTTATGGTTATTGGCTATGGAATCATAAATCTGCGAATCCGCGAAAGCGGCTCTCTAAAAGAAAAAAGAAGCGTTTTGAATAAAATTTTAAAACGGACACAAAACGAGTTTAATATATCAATCGCGGAAATTGGCGATCTTGATAATTATAAAATGGCCGAAATAGGTTTCGCGGTTGTCGGCAATGAATCCAGATATATAAACGGAAAGGTTGATCATATACTTAGATTTGTTGATAATTTGCATGCAGCAGAAGTGCTGGGAAGCAGAATAGAAATTATGGTTGTTTCCGATTTTCTGGAAGCGACGGATGAAAAAATAAGCAAATACGATGAAATTTAAAAGAGCGGACAGGGTGGCCGAATTGATAAGAGCGGAGATGTCGGATATTATTGTAAGAGAGGTCAAAGATCCCCGCTTGCATTTAGTTACCATAACAGCCGTGAAAGTAGCTGATGATCTGCGTAACGCCAGGATTTATTTTGTTGAGATGGGGAAAGACGAATGTACTGAGGAGATAAAAACCGGTTTGACTCAGGCCGCCGGTTTTATCCGTCGCGAGCTGGGAAAAAGAATTCAGTTGCGTTATGTGCCGGAACTTACTTTTGTTCACGATCAGTCTTTTGGATATGGCAATCGCATTGAAAAATTGTTGGCTCAAATAGCCAAACAGGAAGAAAAAAATGATTAATGAAATTATTGCCGCAATAAACGAAGGGCAAAATTTTCTAATTACAGCTCATGTAAGACCGGATGGAGACGCTGTCGGTTCGGAACTGGCTCTTTACCTGATGTTGAAAGAGATGGGGAAAACAGTTGTTGTCTATAATCAGGATCGCACTCCGGAACGTTATCGGTTTTTGCCGGCAGCGCAGGATATAGTTTATAGTATAAACAATATTGATCAGTATGATGTGGGCATTGTTCTGGATTGCAGCGACTTGACAAGAGTCGGGGATGAAGCGGAGAAAATCGGCAAAATTAAGAAATTGATAAATATTGATCATCATGTTTCCAATAATGGTTTTTGTGCTCTGAAAATGCTGGATGCTCGTGCCGGTTCAACAGGCGAGCTGTTGTTTCGTTTGATGCGGGCAATGAAATTTAAAATGTCAAAAGACATTTCAACGAATTTATATGCGGCGATTATTACGGATACGGGTAATTTCCGTTATTCGAGCACTACAAAGGAAACGTTCCGGGCCGCAGAACATCTAGTAGCAAACGGCGCCAATCCGCAATGGATTTCGGAAAACATTTACGAAAGTGATAATCCGGCAAGATTAAAGTTGCTGGCCAAAGCATTGGAAACCTTATCGCTGGATTTGAAAAATAAAGTGGGATCCCTGATTGTAACACAAAAAGCTTTACAGGAAACAAGCGCATCCTGGGAACTCACTGAAGGATTCGTCGATATTCCGCGTACGGTGAAGGGCATCGAGGTGTCTGTTCTTTATACTCAACGAGGGGACAATAATTATAAATTAAGTCTACGTTCCAAAGCCGATGTAAATGTGGAAAAAGTGGCGAAAAAGTTCGGCGGCGGCGGTCATATTCATGCTGCGGCCTGCTGGATTAAAGGCGACATTGAATCAATTAAAACGAGAGTCATTGAAGCGATAAAGGAAGTTTAACGTTTATGATAGATGGTGTGATTATAATTGATAAGCCTGCCGGCAAAACTTCGCATGATATTGTCATTGAAGTGAAAAAGATTCTGGGGGTAAAAAAAGCCGGCCATACCGGAACGCTCGATCCTCTGGCTACGGGAGTTCTTCCTGTATGTTTGAATGAAGCCACGAAGCTGACCGGATTTTTAACTGACGAAAACAAGGAATATCTGGCTGCAATGCTGTTGGGTGTGAAGACGGATACCTTGGATATTGAAGGTAAAATCGTCGCCCAATCCGAAAATATTGCTGTAACCGAAGATAAAATAAGAAATGTAATGATGCAGATGGTAGGAACAATTAAGCAAGTGCCTCCAGCCTATTCTGCAGTTAAATATTGCGGGAAACCATTATATAAATGGACGAGAAAAGGTGTTTCTTTTAAAGTTGAACCGCGCAAGGTAACTATTAACAGTATTATCATTGAAGACATTTCTCTGCCTTGTGTTACTTTTCGGGTTGTCTGTTCCAAGGGAACATATATAAGGACGCTTTGTTCCGATATTGGAGATTTGCTCGGATGTGGAGCGTGTTTGTATAATCTTCGCCGCTTGCGCAGTGGCGTTTTTTCCGAAGAAATGGCTGTTTCTTTGAATAATTATGAAGGTGATGATAAAAAAAACGAGATTTTAAAAAAAATATTGCCGATGTCGGAATTATTGCCTTTGCTGACTACAATAGAATTGGAAGATCATTCTGCGGCAAAATTGCTTAACGGTTGGCAGCCTTCCGTGGAGATGATGAAAGAACATAATCTTCCTTCTCTGAAAGCCGGAGATATGGTAAAATTTACCAATAACAGCGGATATCTTTTGGCTTTGGCGGAAATGGTGGAGTCAGTGAATAAATTTTCTGAATATGATGGAAAAAGACAGGCGGCCAGGATTGTCCGCATATTTAACAATATTGGCAAGTAAACATAAATTAAGATAAATAAGGATTTGATTACAAAGGAGGGAAAAGCGTGTTAAATTCGGATAAAAGAAAAGCAGTAATTTCAGATTACAGACTTCATGAAAAGGATACGGGATCCCCTGAAGTCCAGATTGCTCTTTTGAGCGCCAGAATAGAATATTTAACTGAGCATTTTAAAGAGCATAAAAAGGATCATCATTCGCGTCGCGGCCTGCTCAAACTGGTTGGACAGAGAAGAAGGCTGCTCAATTATGTCAAAGAGAATGATATAGAAAGATATAGAAGTATAATTAAACGGCTGGGTTTGAGAAAGTAAAATAAATTATTTAAGGGCGGAAGACACAAGTTAACCTGACCGTAAGCGCAGTATAAAAAGCTTGCGGTTGTTAGCTTTTGCGTTTCGCCCTTGAATTTCTTATGACCGATGCCTAAAAATCAGATGGAGGAAAAATTAATGAGTAATGTGTTTAGCACAGATTTCGCCGGAAGAAATATTTCTCTGAAGGCGAATTATGTTGCCGCGCAAGCCGATGGGGCGATACTGGTTTATTACGGTGATACAGTTGTT
The DNA here is from genome assembly GCA_001683985.1 of Smithella sp. M82. Classification (GTDB taxonomy): domain Bacteria; phylum Desulfobacterota; class Syntrophia; order Syntrophales; family Smithellaceae; genus Smithella. Next base: position 36,452 of record MAEO01000107.1, on the reverse strand, counting down.
TTGGTTACGGCGGTTTCGTCAAAAAACATACGTGACGGTGTGGATTTTTTGCCTCTAACCGTGGATTACCAGGAAATGACTTTTGCTGCCGGTAAAATCCCCGGGGGGTTTTTTAAACGTGAAGGTCGTCCGAATGAAAAGGAAATTCTAACGTCGCGCATCATTGATCGCGCGATTCGCCCTTTGTTTTCCAAAGGATATTTTTCGGAAACGCAATTAGTTGCTACACTTTTGTCCGTGGATAAGGAAAACGATCCGGACGTCGCGTCAATGATCGGCGCTTCTGCCGCGCTGGAAATTTCGGATATTCCGTTTAAAGGGCCTATTGCCGGTGTGCGTGTCGGCCGCATCAACGGCGAACTGGTTGCCAATGAGTCGCCGGAAAAAATGAAAGAAAGCGAAATGAATCTATTTCTGGTGGGACGAAAAGTCACACCGGGAAAGTCGGGGCGTCCCTATGACGTGGAATTAGTAATGATGGAAGGTGAAGCTAAAGAAGTTCCAGAAGAGATTATTGTTGATGCTATTAATTTCGGATTGGAAGCTGTCCGGCCTGTTATTGATTTGCAGGATCAGATAAGAGCGGCAATCGGAAAAACTAAAAGACAGGTGGAGGAAGTTGCGCCTGATGAAGAACTTATCGCTCGAGTGCGTGCTGAAGCCCTGCCGGGTTTAAAAGAAGGTTACAGCCTGCCGCGCAAGCTGGAACGTTACAGCAAACTGGGTGATGTCAGGGAAACAGTTATTAAAAATATAGGCGGAGATAATGAGGTGCTGTGCAAAAAAGTCGCGGCAATCATCGAACACATCGAATCCCGTATTTTGCGTGATATGATTCTTCAGGAAAAGAAGAGAATTGACGGCCGGACTTCAACCGATATTCGTCCGATAAGTTCGGAAGTCGGTGTTTTACCGCGGGCTCACGGTTCGGCATTGTTCAATCGAGGAGAGACACAGGCTTTAGCTGCTCTTACGCTGGGCACATCAGCCGATGAACAACGCATGGATTACGTAGGTGGTGAGGAAACAAGATCGTTTTTACTGCACTATAATTTCCCTCCTTACAGTGTGGGTGAGGCAAGGTCTTTGCGCAGCCCGGGCAGAAGAGAAATAGGTCACGGCGCTTTGGCCCGCAAGGCTCTGGTGCCGGTATTGCCTCCTCCTGAAACATTTCCCTATACAATCAGAATTGTTTCGGAAATTTTATCATCCAACGGATCATCCTCAATGGCCACTGTCTGCGGTGGTATTTTGTGTCTGATGGACGCAGGCGTTCCTGTAAGAGATATTGTTGCAGGTATTGCCATGGGACTTCTGAAAGAAGGCGACGAAGTTGTGATTTTATCGGACATTTTGGGTGATGAAGATCATGCGGGGGATATGGATTTCAAAGTTTGCGGTACGGAAAAAGGCGTGACCGCAATGCAGATGGACATAAAAATTGACGGTCTTACTGAAGACATTTTGCGCAAAGCGTTGGCTCAGGCAAGAGACGGTCGTATGCACATTATCGGTAAAATCCGTGAGACTTTATCTGCGCCAAGGGCGGATATATCGCAATATGCTCCCCGTATTACGACAGTTAAAGTCAAGGAGGATCAGGTTCGTACAGTTATCGGATCCGGCGGCAAGAATATCCGTCAGATTATCAGTGAAACAGGAGTTACGATTGATGTGGATGATGACGGCACCGTAACAATTGCTTCCGCCGATGCCGAAGCAGCAGCCCGTGCTGTGGCGATGGTAAAATGGCTGACCGAAGAAGCAGAGGTCGGTAAAATTTACCGCGGCACTGTCAAGAAGATAGTTGACTTCGGCGCGTTTGTCGAAATCCTGCCCGGAACGGAAGGTCTGCTGCATATCTCACAAATTGCCAGGGAGAGGATTGCCAGGGTTACCGATGTATTGCAGGAAGGTGATGAGGTAATGGTGAAGGTGCTGGAAATCGATAAGGCCGGCAAGATTCGCCTCAGCCGCAAGGAAGCATTGGAAGCTGAAGTTAAATAGGTCCGGTTTTTGAAATTATTCAAAACAATTCTGTATTCGTTATTTTACGAATACAGAACGGTTCTTTTCCCCCAAAATAATATTCGTTTCTCAATATTAAATTTAAACAGTTGATAAAACCGGTTTGGGAGAAATGGAAAAGATAAAAGTTAATATCCAAAAATTATCGGGCAATGAAGATATTCCTTTACCCCAATATATGACCGATCAGGCCGCCGGGATGGATATATTTGCGGCTGTGCCTGAAGAAGAAATTGTTTTACCCGGTCAACGTAAAAAAATTCCAACAGGGATTGCCGTCGCTTTACCGGAAGGTTATGAAGCACAAATAAGACCGCGCAGCGGACTGGCTTTAAAAAATGGAATAACATTGCTTAATTCTCCGGGTACGATTGATGCAGATTATCGTGGAGAGATTGCATTGATTGTCATTAATCACGGGGAAGATGCGTTTGTTGTTAAAAGGGGAATGCGTTTGGCACAGATGGTTGTGCAAAAAGTTCTTCAGGTGGAATGGGAAGAAATACCGGAACTTAAAAACACAAAAAGGGGTGAAGGCGGATTCGGCCACACCTGATTTTAGATGTTGCCCTAAAATCATTTTCGCTGCCGGCAAGCATTTTGGATAAATTTAAGGCTCGCTTCAGGCGATTACAAAACTCGCCTTCGGCTCAAGCAGTTGTAATCGCTGATCCTCTACTTCGCCGAAATTTATGAGCCAAAACGCTTGCAATAGCCGCTCAAAAAGATATTTTTAGCGCACATGTTTTAAAAGAAGGTTCTTGGCTTTTGCAATTGGCGCCAAACAGTGGTATGAAATATACGCAATTATTCCGGGGCCGGAAATTTAGATATGAAAAAATTCAAAGTCAAAAAAACATTTAAAGAAATAAATGAAAAAATAAAAGAAGGGCGGGCTGTTGTTGTCACGGCCGAAGAAATGATTGATATTGTGGAAAGGAATGGCGCTGTTGAAGCCGCCCGTAAAATTGATGTTGTTACCACCGGAACTTTTGGAGCTATGTGCTCTTCCGGAGCTTTTCTTAATTTCGGCCATACTTCCCCGAAGATTAGAGCGTCCAGGGTCTGGTTAAATGATGTGCCCGCTTATGGCGGAATAGCTGCCGTGGATTGTTATATCGGTGCGACGGAAGTGGTGGAAAATGATCCGCTCAACAGCGTTTATCCCGGGGAATTCAACTACGGCGGCGGCCATGTAATAGAAGATCTTGTTTCCGGAAACGTTGTTAAACTGCGTGCCGAAGGTTACGGGACGGATTGTTATCCTGCCAGGAAGTACGAGAGAAATATTACGATAAATGATTTGCAAAATGCGATTTTATTTAATCCGCGCAATGCATACCAAAATTATAATTGCGCTGTTAATTTATCTGATAGAACAATATATACATACATGGGTATGCTTCGCCCGCAAATGGCCAATGCGGCCTATTCTACATCTGGACAATTAAGTCCATTGTTTAACGATCCTTATTACCGGACAATAGGAATCGGTACACGGATATTTTTAGGTGGAGCGCAGGGATTTGTGTCCTGGCCGGGCACACAGCATAATCCTGATGTGCCCCGTGGAGCAAACGGAGTTCCCAAACAGGGAGCCGGAACAATTGCTGTTGTTGGCAATTTAAAAGAAATGTCCCCGGAATGGCTCGCCGGAGCGAGCATTTTGGGATATGGAGTTTCATTGTTCGTAGGCATAGGTATTCCTATTCCTGTTCTGGATGAAGAAATGGCACAATTCACGGCAGTAAAAGATGACGATATTTATACTCAAGTTTATGACTACAGTATGGATTATCCTAAAGGCAATCCCAAGCCTCTCACGGAAGTAAGTTATAAGGATTTACGCAGCGGGACCATTATTATTGACGGGAAGAAAGTTATCACTGCACCTCTGTCCAGTTATTACAAAGCCAGACTGATTTCCAATGTATTAAAAGAATGGATTGAAAGCCGCAAATTCATACTCGGAGAACCGCAACAGATTTTGCCTTCCGTATAAGATCTACACTCTGATTTGATAAATTACTCATTAAAAACATTTTCGTTTCCGGGTTAATAACTGTTTATTTTAAATAGATATTTTTTGGCTCTTTCTCAGAATATGTGGGTAAATTGCCACCCTGATGGTTCCATTCGATAAACTCATGGCGGGCTCGGCTTACCATAACGCTGTCATCCTGAGCTTGTCGAAGGATCACCATGACAGGTGAGCCTTCGAAACTGAGTTGCCCACTTAAAATGAAACCCCATGACGGTATCCGTCACAAAGGAGCATGAAAATCTCCCCTAACCCCTCTTTGCCCAAGAGGGGAACTTTCCCCTTGAGAAAAGGGGGATGGAGGGGGATTTGATGAGGATAGTTTTTAAATAACAATATAAACAATAACTTAGATGTGTATTTTCAGATGAAGAACCTATTTTTTTCATTAGGATTGTTATCAATATTAATCAATATTAATTAATGTTAATTAATTTACTTGACTTTTTGTTAAATTTATTGTTTTTATATTAACTATAATAATGTAAGGCTTTAATTTATGGTGGATAATATAAAGAAAAATCACGTAAAAAAATTTCGAGAAACAATTCCTTTGAGTATATCTGAATTAGCGAGAAGAGCAGGATTAACTCCGCAAACGATCGCTAAAATGGAAAAAGGCTTATCTACAAGAAAAAATTCCGAATTGAAAGTAGCTAAAGCCTTGCAGAAAACATATGAAGAAGTGTTCCCTTGAGAAACTTAAAGGGCGCATCATGTTTCATCGCATTGAACTGGAAGGAATTGATCTCAAATGAAAATAGGAAGATATCTTGTTGGCTTCTTACTACTTATGGCGCTTCTAATAACTTTTGGCAACAGGGGATTTGTTGATAACTATCTGATGAGTAAACGGTTGGCTCAGTTGCAGTTGCAAAATAATGAAATAACCATGGAAAACGATGAACTAAAGAAAAAGATACTTTTATTGCGTAGCGATTATAATTATATAGAAAAGATTGCCCGAAATGAATTAGGCATGGTTAGAGAAGGAGACCTTGTTTATAGGTGGACGAAATGAGAATAGAAAATTGTTTAGTTAAAAACTATATGTAATGGCGCTTTAATGCTAAACGTAAAAGACATATTTTCACGTAAAAAGAACCTTGTTGGCTTAGATATAGGTTCAAGTTCTCTAAAATTGGGTGAAATCATAAGTAGTTCACGTGGTCATATTCTTAATCGCTTCTTACAGATTCCTTTGCCTAAAGGCATAATTATTGATGGTGTTTTGGCTGATTCCGGTGCATTATCTTTAAAAATCAAAGAACTCTTTAAAAATTCCGGTTGCAAACATAAAGGGATCGTAACCTCTCTTGGGGGAAGCTCAGTCATTATAAAAAAAGTAACGTTGGATCAAATGAACGAAGAAGAATTGCGCGATTTGATTCATGATGAAGCCGGCAAATATTTACCTTTTGATAATATGGAAGACGTTTATTATGACTTTCAGATTTTGGGTGATAATAACTATAATCCTAATCAAATGGATATTATTATCGTGGCGGCGAAGAAAGATGTGGTCAATAGTTATCTTGAAGCGATTACAGCTGCCGGTCTGAATGTTGTGATTATGGACGTGGCTCCTTTTGTTTTGGAAACTGTGTATGAAACTAATTACGAATTTGATAACGATAAAACTGTTGTAATAATAAATATCGGAGCAAGTGTTACAGGCATCAATGTTGTCAAGGGCGGCATGTCGATTTTTACAAGAGATTTTGCTTTAGCCGGAAACACTATTACTGAAAGTTTGCAGGAAAAATATAAGTTAACTTTTGATGAAGCAGAAAAAATCAAAATAGAAGGTCTGCCTAAGGGTAGTGAAGAGGATAATCTGGATTTAAAAAACAGTATTTTGGATTTTGCCAAACCGATTTGCCTGGAAATTGAGAGAACCATTGATTATTTCCATTCAACTTTTGGCGGGGAGTACGTTAAGCGCATATTGCTCTCCGGTGGTTCAGCTAAAATTCCCAATCTAGTTACGACTTTATCAGAAAAACTCAATGTGAGAGCTGAATTAATCGACCCGTTTTTAAAGATTGGTTATAGCAAAAGAAACATTGATGCAAAGAATATAGAGAGCATTAAGCCGATTGCTGCAACGGTTATAGGTTTAGGCTTAAGAAAGATAGGCGATAAATGATAAAAATAAACCTTTTACCCTATCGTGAAAAAGAAAAGAAAGAAAATCTATCCCAGCAAGTATTTATTGCCGTAGGGTCATTTATCGTAGTGATTCTTTCTCTTGTTTGTATCCAAATTTGGATGAATTCTTCAATTAGTGATTTAGAAAGCAAAGTAAAAACGGCGGAAGATACGCTGTCTAACTTAGATAAGAAAATAGGTGATCTGGGAAAATTTAAAAGCATTAAGAGAGAGTTGGAACAAAAACTTGGAGTAATTGAAACGTTAGAAGAAAATCGTTTAGCGCCGGTAAAGACTTTAGATAATTTGGCAATGCTTGTTCCTAAAGATATCTGGCTGGTTAAGATAACCCATAAAAATGATCGCATGAATATTGAAGGCATCGGCAGGGATAATATAATTGTTGCGGATTTTATGAAAGAAATTGAGAGATTTGAGCCTATAAAATCAGTGGATCTGATTTCTTCAAAAAAGACAGAAATAGCCGGTGTTACTTTACAGCAGTTTAATTTTTCCTGTATCTTAAAAAAAGGATTCTAATATATGGCCATCACATTAAATGATATAAAGAAAATGTCTGCTAAAGCCAAGGTGTTGGTTGTATGTTTAATCGTTTTCATTATCTGTTATCTGTATTGGTTTTATTTTTTATCTTCAGCAATGGAAAAAAGAAGCGCTCTCAGTGTAAAATACACAGAGGTGCAGTCAAAAATTAAAGAAAAAGAAAAAATTGCAAAGCAGATTGATCAATATATGGCTGAAGTTGCGAAATTATCGGAAAATTATAAAGTAGCCTTGCAAAAACTTCCCAACCAAAAGGAAATACCGACCCTTTTCCATTCTGTTGCCTTAGCCGGCAAAGATGCCGGTGTTGAGTTTCTGTTATTTGAGCCTAAACCCCCGGTACCCCAAGTACTGGAGAAACAACCTGCCGGATTAGAGAAAACAGCGGCATTACTCAAGCCTTCAGATCAACGGCAAAATCCAGTTCCATCCGTTGGCGGGGAGGAAAAAGGTGCCGCAACGACAGCGGAACCTTTTTATGAAGAAATACCTGTGGTAGTTTCGGTAATCGGTACTTATCAAAACATTCTTTATTTCTTTTTCAAAGTAGCTCAGTTGCCGAGAATTATTAATGTTTCCGATATTACCATTGGAGATAGGAAGGAAGTAAAAGGAAAAGGATATATTGTTTCTACAAATTGTACAATTAAGACATATATGTTTATTGATAAAAAAGAAAAAGTAAGTGAAAAGACAAAATGAAAAAAATAAAATTAATTGCCGGCGCTTTTATAATTATTTGTTTTTCAGCAAGCGTTGCTTTTACCGCTGAGGTAAAAAATGCCTCACCTTCTTCTTCGCATACCTCTGTGAAGGTAACGCCTGTTGCAACGACAACACAGGTAAAACAACCATCAGTGGTCGGTTCTGTTGCAAATGCTGCTCCTGCTGTAATATCAGCACAAGATCAACCACCGCCGCTTACAGTAGCTCCAGCAGACAATTATATCTATAATCCATCAGGTAAGCCTGATCCCTTCCGGCCTTTTGTAACAGTGGATGCTGCTATTGTGAAACAGCAAGTTGCAAAGAAAGCTGAGGTCTCCATGTTTCCACTACAAAGAGCCGACATTGAAAGATACCGGGTAGTAGGAATTGCCGGCGATAAAGATCATCGAGTGGCTATTTGTGAAGATGCGGCGAAAAAGTTTTACCCTCTATATGTAGGAACTCGCATCGGCTTATATAACGGCAGAGTAATAGAAATTTTGGCTGACCGTGTCATTGTAGAAGAATATGAGACGAAAAAACCGAGAAGAGTCATTTTAAAACTGCGTAAAAATTAAAATGAGGTAAAATCATGAAAAAATATTTATCCAAAACGTTTCTTGTTTTTATAATTACTATTTGGATGTCTACATATATCTCAGGCATTGCTTTAGCCGCTGACACAACAGATAAAAGCAAGGCATCAGAAGAAGGTACAGCGGCAGTTGTTGCAAATGTCGGGAATCTGGAAAGTGTTTTTTTAGAAAAATTACCCGGCAAAGAGAGAATTCATCTGGTTGTGTCCAAACAGCCGGTGATCGATATGAGAAGCAGGAACAGCGGTAGTTATCTGATTAAATTAGAAAATATGACTGTTCCTGAAAACCTGTGCCGGCCGCTGGGAGAAGGCGAATTAAACAATATTATAAGCATAACGCCCTCACAACAACTGATAAAAGGTGAAAGATGGGTTTATTTAACGGTTGATATTAAAAAAGTTGTTCCTTTTGCAATAAAACAAGAAGGAAATAATTTGTTTATTGATTTTAATATTGCCGGTTTATTTTATAAGAAGGACAGTGATTCTCAAAAAATTAAAGGTAAAACTGCGGCAACAGGGTATAGAAAAACAGCAGCAAAAGTCAGCGCTGAGACTGTAACAAGCAGTGATGTTGCGAAAGATGGAGGGGCGGAAATAAAGACTGTCAAGAAAGAAACACTCAAACCGGCGGATCGAATAATAGATCTTGATTTTCAGGATGCAGACATAAAGAGTGTTTTGCGTCTGATGGCTGAGTCCGGAAATGTCAGTATTGTTTCGAGTGAAGATGTTAAAGGTACAATAACTTTATCCATGAAAAATGTTCCATGGAAGCAAGCTTTGGACACAATATTGGATATAAATAGCTTAGCTAAAAAACAAACAGGGAATATCATTACTGTAACAACCCTGGATAGAAAGAAAAAAGATGAAGCCGATAAGGCAAAGGCCTTTGACGATCAAATCAAAGCTGAAGATGAGCGAAGGGCCAGAGAACAAAAAATGATGGCGGAAAAAGGCTTGTTAAAGCAGGTTTTAATTGAAGCAAAGATTGTTGAGGCAACAGAGGATTTTGTCAGAAAGATCGGTGTTGAGTGGGGCTTTGGCAATCAGCAGAAAGTCGGCGGCAGCACATACGGATTGGGTGTAACAGGCGGCAGTAGTACATCTTTAACACCGACTCAATATAAACAGACTTATCCTCCCCAGATCGGTATCGTTGATAGCACTACGGGCAAAAGCCTATCAATGGCGGCTGTAAATTTTCCGGCTGCAGTGACGGGGCCGGTTATTGGCCTTGTATTTGGCGGTGCAACGGGTTTTCTTGAAACTCAATTGGCAGCTTTGGAAGAAAACGGGACGGGGAAAATTATTTCTTCGCCCAAGGTCGTTACCATGGAGGGCATTAAAGCTATTATTAAGCAGGGCGCCGAGGTTCCGTATACAACTCCGGCATCCGGTACTTCGCCGGCAACCGTTTCTTTCAAAGAAGCATTATTGAAATTGGAGGTTACTCCGAAAATAACTGATGAAGGGAAGATTTCCATGGATATCAAGGCCAGTAATGATAGTCCCGATTGGACAAATGAAGTCCAGGGTAATCCTCCCATTAATAAAAGTGAAATCGAATCCAAGGTGGTTATTAGTGACGGAGATACCGTTGTTGTCGGTGGAGTTATGAAGACAGAAGACAGTGTATTGGATTCAGGTTTGCCATGGCTGCAGAAAATTCCGGTTCTGGGATGGTTATTTAAAACTGAAAGTGTAACAAAAAAGAAAAAACAACTGTTGGTTTTTGTGACACCCAAGATACTAACTGGCGATGAGCTTAAATAGAGTTTGGGAAATTTTCCCAGTTAAACATTATTCTTCAGCGGTTTAAAAAGATCGGCGCTGTCTTTTATTTAGGTTTGAAATGGTTATTTATAAAAAGTTTGTAAAAAAACCTAATGTCATCCTGAGCTTGTCGAAGGATGCGGTTATTTATAAAAAGTTTTTTATTGTAAAAAAAACATTATTATTTTTCGTTTATCTGACAATACTCCTGTGTTGTTCCTGTACTTATACCCCCTGGCATAGAGAACAGGCAGAACTTTTTTTAAACAAAGGTATTTCTTATATTAGCGCCGGTCAGTATAACAGCGCCCTGAAAGAGCTGCTGGAATCGGAAAAGTATTATTCCGGCAATCCCAAAGTTCATTACTACTTAGGCATGTCTTATCATGGAAAGGGCATGAAGGACGCGGCTATCGAGGAGTTTAAAGAAGCAATCTCCCTGGACGAGAATTATTCCGAAGCACATAATTATTTAGGCACATTATATTTAGACAGTGGACTTTGGGACCAAGCTGTCGAAGAATTTGAAAAAGCTCTCAGTAATCATTTATACGATACACCGGCAATGGCTCTTTATAATATGGCATGGGCTTACTATTTGAAAAAGGATTATAATAAAGCTTTAGCCAAATACCAGGAGGCTCTCAATATTGATCCGAGGACTTCGTTACGTCCGCAAATTGAAAAAAATATAGGACTTATCTATTTTGATCAGAATAGCTTTCTGGAAGCTCTTCGGCACTTTAAGAAATCCGTGGAATTGGATTCTTTACTTGTTGATGCTCAATTTTTATTAGGTCAGTGTTATTATAGGACTGAAGATCATAAAAATGCCCAAAAAGCATTTCAGGCAGTTGTTAAATTATCGCCGGACTCTTCTTTTGGTCAACGGGCTAAAAATTATTTAAAATCCTTGCAATAATTTATTCATAAAATTTATTCTTTCCAATCTTGACACTGTATACATGACTATGTTACTTAACGCACAAAAGTCCTTTTTATTGTGAAACTCCAATTCCGCGCAGCGGAGGATAAAGAGATCCAAGTTTCAGAAACAGGGTGGCAACCTAAAGGTCATCTACGACTGAGACTTGTAGATCGAATTATCCTGCAAAGCATGGATATAATACCCCGCAGCATGCTGCGGAATAGGTTTTCAAAGCTTGCTTTGGGGCTCCCATGATTTAATCGATTAGAAAAAATATGGAAAAAAATACTTCTGAGAAAGACCGTAAAAATTTTTTTCGTGAGGCAGAAATACTACTTGAGCAGAACAAGTTCTCGAGCGTTTTGGATCTCATAAAGAAGCATCTGCTGTTAATGCCCGGTGATGCCGATGCCTATGTAATTACCGCAAGCGCTCTCATTGGCATGGGAAGAATTGATGAAGCACGTGATATTTTGAAAGATGTTGACAAAATTATTTCGGAATTTTCTTTTGCTTTCGAGCGGATAGGTGATATTTATCGAAAAAAAGGTTTTCATCAGGATGCCGCATTATGTTACGAAAAATTTCTTTCTTTGCATCCCTGTGCTGAAGACGCGAGAGTAGTTATTGAAAAAATGACTCTTCTCGATCAGGAAGATCATCCTGTTAATGAAATTGATGTAATGGATGAAAACATTCCCGAGCCGGAATTATTTACAGTAACTTTGGCGGATCTCTATATAAGACAAGGTTATTTGCCGGAAGCGCGTAGAATTCTCGAAAAAATAATAAGAAAAGAGCCGCAAAATATTCAGGCTGTGGCAAAACTTGATATGCTTAAAAAAGCACTCGATTCTTCATCGACGGTTGGCGAGAAAATTGATTCGGATAGGCTGATTAAGGTGTTGACATCTTGGCTTCAAAATATCAATAGGTTAAAAATGCATGCGACAGAAAAATAAATTTTTACTAAACAGAACAGCCAATCTTCGGCAGAATTTTCCTTCCTATAAAATCGATAGTTTAATTATTTTCAATATGAATAATATCCGTTACCTCTCCGGTTTTACAGGCAGTGAAGGTGTTCTTTTGATTAATTCCGATAAAACAATTTTGCTTGTTGACGGTCGTTATATTGCTCAAGCCGGTGTGGAAACAAGCGGTCTGCGGATTATAAAATATAAGGATAAGATTGAGGGAATTGCGCAGACGATAAAGAAATTTAAACTAAAAAGAGTTGGTTTTGAAGCAACCTCGATAACTTTGGGAATGTACAATCAATTAAAGAAAACTATTTCCAGGGAAGTTTTAGTACCATTAAATGATGAATTGAAATTGCTTCGGGCCTGCAAAGATAAAACAGAGATAGCGCTGATCACCAAAGCCGCAGAAATTTCCTTTTCTTCCATTCGTTTTCTTATTGACAAAATAAAACCGGGTTTCACGGAAAAGGACGCGGCATTGGAATTGGAGTTGGAAGCACGAAGAATCGGAGCCGATGAAATTGCGTTTAGTACGATTGTTGCTGCGGGAGAAAATGCCGCTTTTCCCCATGCTAGACCAACAGATAGAAAGATAAAAAAAGGGGATTTTGTTGTCATTGATTTTGGTGTCAAGTACAAGGGTTATTGCTCGGATGAAACCTGCACAATTGCTTTTGGAAAATTGACAGACAGACAAAAAAGTGCTTATCAAATAGTGAAAAATGCTCATGACCATGCTTTGGCTTGTATTAAAGCAAATATTCCCGCTACGAATATTGATAGATGCGTCCGAAGTATTTTTGGTGAAAAATATGTCCGGTACTTTGTTCACGGTACAGGACACGGTGTGGGTTTGGAAGTTCATGAAGCGCCGCGTTTGACATCCAATTCCACCGATATTTTAAAAACGAATATGGTTGTAACTGTTGAACCTGGTTTGTATATTCCGGGATTTTGGGGTATACGAATCGAAGATACGGTGCTGGTAAAAGAAAAAAGTTGCGAAAAGCTTACAAAAATGGATAAAGAACTTATCATTATCGAATAAAATATAATAAAAGCAGAGGTTGTGCTGTTATGAAAGTATTGCCGGAAGATGTGCTTTATAGTTCCGAACACGTATGGGTGCGGGTTGACGGATCTATGGCTACAATAGGAATTACCGATTATGTTCAGGAAAGACTGGGAGACATTCTCTCCGTGGAATTTCTGGAAGCTGATACCTATGTGGAGCGTGACGAAACATTTGGTTCTATCGAATCCGTCAAAGAAGTTGTGGATTTGATTGCTCCCGTCAGTGGCACTATCGTTGTTGTTAATGAAGATATTATTGACGACAGCGATATAATAAACAGAGATCCTTACGATACCGGATGGTTGGTTATCATTGAAATGGATAATTTAGATCAGATAGATGATCTAATGGTTGCTTCGAGTTATCATGATTTTATAACGCAAAAAGAGATAGACTGACCCTTTTCTATGGCATGGAGATTATTAGATTTTCAGTATCACAATATATTTGAAAACATGGCTATAGATGAGGCGATTTTTCATGAAACTATAAAAAATAAAAAAGCCCCCACGATTAGATTTTATAATTCACAGCCGGTGGCGATTTCTATTGGTTATTTTCAGGACGCAAAAAAAGAAGTGAACATTGAGAAATGTTACAGTGCCGGAATCGATATTGCCAGAAGGATAACAGGGGGCAAGGCAGTTTTCCATTTTAATGAACTTACATACTCCGTTGTCGCTTCAGATCACGAAAAATCATTCCCGCCAGATATCTTGGGAACATATAAAGTGATCAGCAGATGCATTGCTAAAGGCTTGGCTTATTTGGGAATAAAAGCGGACTTACTTGAAAGCGGACGGATTTTACCGGAACGAAAATCTGAAGCATACTGCTTTTCTGTTCCTTCTAAGAATGAACTTTTAGTTAACGGACGTAAGATTTGCGGCAGCGCTCAGGTGAGAAGAAGAGGTGGATTTTTGCAGCATGGTTCATTGCTTTTGGATTTTGATGCGGCAAAGACGGCGGATTTTTTACTGCCTTCGCGCACTTTCGAGCAGATACAACAACTCAGAGAAACAGTGACATCAGTCAACGAAGAAATTGCTTTACCGGTTGATATACAAGAAGTCTGCTTTCGGTTGAAAAAAGGTTTTATTGATGAGCTTGATATAAATCTGGCGGAGGAAGATCTGACATCCACCGAAGAAACTCTAAAAAATAAGTTAACGGGAAAATACTATGACACCCGTTGGACTATGCAAGGTGAAAACATATTTAATAGGTTGTAATATCAATGATTTGGAAGAATATTGTAAATAGAAAAATATTTGAGCAAAGCGGCTACTTCGCACAGGAAATTGCGGGTGTGATAAAAATGGATGCCAATGAAAATCCTTTCACCATTCAGGAACCCCTGAAGAGAAAACTTCTCGAAAAAATGAGCAGGATTGATTTCAACCGTTATCCTGTAGCCGGCGCTCCTGAATTACGCAACAGATACGCAAAGTATTTCGGAGTGGATAAAGATATGATCATGTTGGGCAACGGGTCCGACGAACTGATTCAAATCCTTTGTATGACACTGAAAGGCAAAATAAAAGGTGTGCTGGTTCCTGTGCCTACTTTTTCCATGTACAAAATAATCGCGGTTAATACAGGAAATAACGTGATAGAGGTGCCCCTGAATAAGAAGTTTGATCTTGATTGCGATGCCATTGTTGATCAGATAAAGGAAAACTTCCCTGCTTTAATATTCTTGAGTTGTCCGAACAGTCCTACCGGCAATCTTTTCAGCCGCGCTAAAATAGAAGCCATCATTAAAAAAAGTCCCGGAATAGTTGTTATTGATGAAGCTTATGCCGCGTTTTCCGGGCAGACCCTGCTTCCCCTGCTGAAAAAATACGACAATCTGATTTTTTTGAAAACTCTCTCCAAATTGGGATTAGCTTCGATGCGTTTGGGATTTTTAATCGGTAACAAAGAGATAGTTGCCCAACTGGATAAAGTAAGATTACCTTATAATGTTAACTCTTTGTCACAAATAGCCGCTGATTTTTTCCTTGATTATCATAATGAATTTTCATCGCAGGTAAAAGAAATAATCAAAAGACGTGAAGAACTTTATCTGGGTTTGCAGAAAATTGCCGGAATCAAGCCTTTCCCCTCTCAGGCAAATTTTATATTTTTTAGTTGCGCTTTTGATTCAGATCGCATATACAAACAACTTGTTGCGGAAGGCATTGTTGTAAAAAATTTAAACATACCGCCGCACATGCCCGATTGCGTAAGGGTTACTGTAGGAAATCGTAAAGAAAACGATAGCTTGCTAAGGGCATTAAAAAGCGTTGTTCCCCAATAAGGAGCGTGATTTAAATTAATTGTAAATTATGGGGTAGTTTACGGCAAAGACAATATTTGCTTTTTGCCGTACTGCCCTTTTTTATTGATGAGACTCCAATATGACAAGCGAAGCGCAGTCAGATTGGTTAGTCGATAATAATTAAATTCAGGAGGAATTAACTTGGAAGTAAGAGTAATTGACAATGATGTAGAAAAGGCTCTAAAACTGTTGAAAAATAAACTTTCGAAAAGCGGCTTATTTAAAGAATTGAAAGTCCGCCGTGCTTATGAAAAGCCTTCGATAAAGCAAAAGAGAAAGAAAATTGAAGCACAGCGAAGACTGGCCAAAGTTCAAAGACGGCGCAGACCATAATCCGCTGATATAGTAATGTTCGATTATGGCTTCAATTATGAGTTTTGGGAGTAATGCCTTATGGAAGAAAAACAATATGTAATTGATTCTCTGTCCATTGATGAATCGTGGCGTGTATTTCGAATTATGGCTGAATTTGTTGAGGGCATTGAAACTCTTTCTAAAGTGCATAATGCCGTTACTTTTTTCGGTTCGGCCAGACTCAAACCCGATAATATTTATTATCAAAAGGCAGAAACACTGGCCCGGCTTCTGGTTCAAAACGGATTTAGTGTGATAACAGGCGGCGGCGGCGGAATAATGGAGGCAGCCAATAAAGGCGCTGCTGAAGCCGGCGGCAAATCGGTGGGAATGAATATTCAATTGCCGTTTGAACAAAAACCAAACGCCTTTGCCAATATCAGTCTTCATTATAAATATTTCTTTATTCGCAAGGTGATGTTTGTCAAATATGCCGTTGCTTATGTCATCCTGCCCGGCGGCTTCGGTACTATGGATGAACTTTTTGAAGCGCTTACCTTGATTCAAACCAAAAAAATAAAATCGTTTCCTTTGATTTTGATGGGGAGTGATTACTGGCAGGGATTACTGGATTGGCTGAAAAAGACCATGTTGCAGGAATGTAAAATTTCTCCTCCCGATCTTGATTTACTTCAGGTTGTCGATGAACCGGAAGAAGTCGTTAAACTCATAAAGAAATACGTTATAATTTAATCTTCTGATTTGGCGCTTTTGAGTCATGGAAAAAATCTTTGCCGATCTAAAAAAAGATATTATTGCGCCCTGTTACCTTCTTTACGGAGAAGAAGAATATCTAATCAATGAAACCCTCAATAAAATTCTGGATATAATATTACCGGACGGTTCCCGTGATTTTAGTCTGTTTTATCTTGACGGCGAAAATACCGATATTGACAGCCTGATGGAAAATATCCTGACACCTTCCCTGTTGGGCGACAGGAAAGTAGTTGTTGTTCAAAACACAACTATTTTTCAGTCCCGGGAAAATCTTGCCAAACTCATTCAAAAGATACGCGGCAGCATAGATGAACAGCCGGCGAAAGCGGCAAAATATTTTTTGACTTTTTTAGAAATAGCCGGTTTTTCCCTGGAAGATTTGCAAAATAACGGATGGCAAAAAATAACGGATGATGAATGGAGCAGGATCGTAAAGGGAGATGCGGGAGAAGAGCGCGAAAAATGGCTGCCCCGCATTTTGGAAATCTGTTCCGATTCAGGATTATCTGAGGCCTCCGGTACCGATAAAATTGAGCGCCTGGAAGAAATTTTCAAAAGTGGATTGCCTGCGGGAAACTGCCTGATTCTTACGGCTGAAGATGTGGATAAGCGAAAAAAACTCTACAAAATTGTTGCCGAAGCAGGTGTTGTCCATCATTTCGGCGCAGTCAAAAGTGAGACAGCCAAAAAAGAAACACTCCAGAGGCAGGCACAGCGACTGCTGGAGAGCCAGGGTAAAAAATTATCGCCTGCCGCCTGGGTTGCCCTGGGCCGGAAAACCGGCTTCGATTTAAGACGTTCCATGTCGGAACTGGAAAAGCTTATTTCTTACGTCGGGGACAAAGCGCTCATTGATAAAGACGACGTAGAAGAGGCTGTCGGCAGGACAAAAGAGGATAATATCTTCGCTTTAACGACCGCCCTGAGCGAAAAAAATCAACTGGCGGCGCTTGATGCTCTGAAAAATCTTCTGGATCAGGGAACACACCATTTGATGATTCTGACCATGATGATTCGGGAAATCCGATTTTTACTGCAGGCCAGAATTCTGGTTGATTCGGGAAAACTGCCGAAATTCACTTCATCCATGGAATACGGCTGGTTTCAGAAAGTTCTTTATCCTGCCGTCGGCGAATTGAGCAATCCTTCGGCAAGGCGCGAAGGCCTTATTTTCAGCCAGCATCCCTTTGTTGTGTACAATGCGCTGCGCAACTGCATCCGCTTTAACAATGACCGCCTGATCAGATTTCTTGATGATTTGCTGGAGCTTGACCGCGCCTTTAAAACTTCCGCATCCAGTCCGCAATTGTTGCTGGAGATGTTTTTGATCAAAGCCTGTGCGTAAAAAAGCCGACTCTGCTTCAGAGCCGGCTTTTTAAAATCATCTAAGAAGTAACCGTTAGAACGTATATGGTGAATTGCCCAGCCGGCAGGTAGAGCCGCAATCATTGTCAGTGCACGGCAGGCGGAAAATTGTCTGACCGACTGTTTCTGAACCCTGAACAATTGTGCTGGCACGGATTCTAGTTATTGTCCAGATTGCGCTTTGCTTTGGATACGTAAGATTGAAAGTTGCCACACCGTTTGAATCGGTTGTTACCGTTGCCGGGACAGAGCCGCCAGCCGAATTAGTCGGTGTAATATAAGTGTCTGGATTTCCCGGAGTAGTAGCTGCTGTGCCACCGTTGTAATATAGTCTTAAACCATCCTCATTTGGTGGCGGATGAACAGTATACGCATCAAGAATCAAGTTTTCATTAACGTCTTCGTTCAGGAATGTGCCCTGATTTATACCGTCATCAGGGTCGTAGGCACAGGCTGCCATTATACCTGTACTCCAGGCAATAGGCCAGGCACTCAGACTTACGGTAGCTCCTGAAACGGGATTACCACTGATATCAGTGACCAATACAGACATCGCCTGCACATAGTTAGATCCTCCTCCAGTCTCTGTCAAAACAGTGGCTTGTCCAAAAGCTATAGATCCCGGTTTTCCGCCTATAACCACTGCCGCGTCGTTTCCGGATGGCGCCACTCCGGTTTCAACCATTGGTGCAGTTCCTATAACTTCCGCGTGGATTTTAACACCTCCCGCATCATACGATGTTAATGATCCTGCAGTAAATGTTGTACTAGCTTGCCCGCTGATGGAAGTTTGCACTACCGCCGGTGAAATAGTTTCACCTCCACCGGTAGGATTGACTATTGAAAATGAAACGGGCTGATTGGCTACAACAAAACCGCCTGAATCACGCACGGTGGCAGTTATAGTTGAGGTACCAGTATTGATAGCAACTACGGTAGGTGACGCCTGAAGAATTATACTATGGGGACTGGCGTCTGAAGTCATATAAACTTGCATCGTATCATTCAAGGAGATGTTTTCCGAATTGTACACCATGACATCAGCAGTTCCGATAGCCGCTGTGTTTAGTGTAGCAGTAGCCTTTCTGTTTGGGGAAACACCAGCGGCTGCTACCTGTATCCAACTTCCGCTTCCGCCCACCCATGATCCCAGCGTTGAGGAAAAGGTAACATTGGCAACTGAAGTAGGCACATTTACTTGAATCTGTAAATCTTGACCGACTTCCATAGCAGATGGATTGGGATTACCGATATCAACGGTATCCAACCATTGTTTGTCAATGGCAAATGTTTGAGCCGCGGTAGCTACAGTTACGTTGGTGGAAGCTGAGGCGCCTAACGCCCGGGCAATGATGGTTACAGTACCGGCCGTTGCCCCGGTTATCGTAGTTTTAAATACACCAACAGTGGAATCAATAGTGCTGGTAGTTCCGGTAGAAGACGCGAAAGTCACACTCCCGCCGTCCGTTGATGATTGAGTCAAAATAACACTGGCGCCGTTTACTCCATATCCGCCTGCATTCTTAGCGGTGATTGTTAGTGTTATACTATCAGTGCCGGAGGTAGTGAGCGATGATCCGTCTTGTGAGAGAGTTACAGTTGAGTCTACAACTTCAACTTGAACATGCGAAGATATGCTTCCTGAAGTTGCCGTGATTGTCGCCGTGCGATTAATAGG
Source organism: Smithella sp. M82 (assembly GCA_001683985.1). GTDB lineage: Bacteria > Desulfobacterota > Syntrophia > Syntrophales > Smithellaceae > Smithella. Next base: position 17,160 of record MAEO01000107.1, on the reverse strand, counting down.
ATTACTGCCTGAAGAAAAAGTTAGTATTGCTGTACCTTCATCACCAGTCGTAACACTTTCCGTGCTTAGATTACCGGTATCGGTGCTCATGGTTATTACTACACCGGATAATGCAGCGTTGGATGAATTTAGAGCCGTAACGGTTATTGTAGAAGTTGTTGAACCGTCTGACTTTACTGTTGGAGGTGAAGCTATAAGATCCAAACTTGCAGCAGTAACTGTCGTTCCGTCATCTCCGGTATCTGCTGTGTCTGCACTGCCGCCGCAGGCGATAAGAAAACAGATTAAAAGTAAAGAAAGGAACAGCCGTAATGGCTGGAAGAGTTTTGACTTGGTTGTTTCGATCATTATTACTCTCCTTATTAAATCGGGAATAGATAATACTTTTTATAGGTTGAAATTATACCAGAAATATTATTAGTTTTCAATGTTTTTTTACTCTATCCATAGCTGTTTTTTGTAATTATCTGATGATGAATTGCCGGAAATTGGTCGCGACTATATTCTCCACCTATACGAAGTCGGAAAAATATTCAGGAGGCTTAAGTCCGAAGCGGCGCGTTTAGGAAATGCGCCGCACGATAAATAATATCCGCAATAACACGTCCACCCCCTGCCCCCGCCGGCGGGGGACATCAGAAAAATGCTTCAACGTTATTAATTGTGTGTTTCCCCTGCCTTTATCACAGAGGACATCATAGTTTATTAATCTTGGTTTGCGCCTGTCTTTTCGCACGCGGGAGTCTTTTTGCGGGACCTTTCTTTTTAGATTGGCGTTCGTTGGTTTCTTTTTTCTTCACTGAAGATTTTGTTTCCCAAGGCGCGTAGATAACCTTGTTCATGATAGATTCAAATTCTAAAGAAGGCAAAGGAGTTTTTCCTAACAGAGTTGCGTAAGATGATATTTCCCGATCGGAAGAAACCACGATAACTTCTCCCGATGTTTGCGCCGCTATTCTTTTGATGACGTCATCTGCTCTTTCACCGTGGCGGGAATAAATAATGTTGATTTTTCCTTCCCTATCCCTTCCTTCTTCCGCCCAACCGTTTTGAATGCCGTCAAAGACAATAATGATCTGGTGAGGCTTTCTGTTTCCGTATTCGACAAGCCTGGCGATTAAGGCGTTTCTTCCCGCCTCCAGAGTTTTTCTCTCGTATCGCCGCAAGGTATCGGATTGTCTGATCAGATTGTAGCCGTCAATTAAAATAAGCATATGTACATTTTGTCACTTCGACCCGGCGCAGGCCGGGGTCGGCTTCCTCAACGTATATGTAGGGGCTGTTCCCCGAACAGCCCGCAATTTTCGGCGCGTTCAGGGGAACGCGCCCTACATTAGCCTTTTCCTTGCCGCCTCGTTATCCTTTGAAATCGAATCGGAATGACAATCCTTACTTTTGTCATTTCGACCCGGCGCAGGCCGGGGTCGGCTTCCTCAACGTATATGCAGGGGCTGTTCCCCGAACAGCCCGCAATTTTCGGCGCGTTCAGGGGAACGCGCCCTACATTAGCCTTTTCCTTGCCGCCTCGTTATCCTTTGAAATCGAAGTTGTATAATTACATATACGGTTTTTTTATTCAATGAAATTCTGATGTTTTCTTTGTCCGGATTTTCCCTTGACTTTGGCGCATATAGTTTGTTAGCTTTCGCAATCGTTAAAAAAAACGGGATAGGACAATCTTATCCTCAAAAATACATCAAAGGGGGATTAAAAATGGAAATTAAAAAAGTTTGTGTGTTGGGCGCCGGGTTGATGGGCAGTGGAATTGCGCAGGTCTGCGCGCAGGCAGGTTATGAAGTAACTATGCGTGATATTGAACAGCGTTTTATTGACGGCGGGATGAACACAATTAAAAAGAATCTCAGCCGCGATACGGAAAAAGGTAAAATTACCAAAGAGCAGATGGAAGCGATTCTTGGCCGTATTAAACCTACTCTGGATATCAAAGAGGCGGCAACAGGAGCAGACATAGTAGTGGAAGTTGTAATTGAAGTTATGGCTGTTAAGAAGAAAGTTTATGAAGAAATCGAGGGAATCGTTCCTGAGCATTGCCTGTTTTTCACTAATACGTCCGGACTCAGCATCACGGAAATGGCTTCCGTAACCAAACGGCCGGATAAGGTCATCGGCACTCATTTTTTCAATCCGGTTCCTGTTATGAAACTTCTGGAAATAATCTGCTGTTATCAAACTTCACCTGAAACGCTGGAAATCGCTAAAGCATGGGGCAAAAAAATCGGCAAGGAAGTTATTGTGGTGAAGGAAGCTCCGGCATTTGTAGTAAACCGGATACTTTGCCTGATGCTCAACGAAGCTTTTTATGTCCTGGATGAAGGACTCGCTTCCGCCGAGGATATAGACAAGGGCATGGTACTGGGATGCAATCATCCGATCGGGCCATTAGCGCTGGCTGATCTGGTCGGTCTTGATACGCTGCTGCATATCATGGAAGATTTATATAAAGAGCTGGGTGACAAGTACCGCCCGGCGTTGATGTTAAGAAAGCTTGTTCGCGCCGGCCGTTTCGGGCGCAAGACCGGCCGTGGTGTATACGATTATAGTAAAAAATAAAAAACAGGAGAATACCTATATGAAAACCAGGATTACAGAACTTTTTGGCATCAGGCATCCCATTTTTTTGTCCGGAATGAGCTGGATTAGTGTGCCCAAAATGGTTGCGGCTGTCTCCAACGCCGGAGGTTTGGGAATTCTGGCGACGGGTCCCTTAAATGCCGAGCAGACGCGAAAAGCAATAAAAGAAATCCGTTCTTTCACGGATAAACCCTTCGGCGCCAATGCCACTCTTTTATTTCCGGGCGCTGCTGAAAACGCCAAAGTATTGCTGGAAGAAAAAGCGCCGGTGATTAATTTCTCTTTGGGTAAGGGTGATTGGATAGTAAGAGAAGCGCATACTTACGGAGGCAAAGTTATTGCGACGGTAGTTAACGCACGACATGCCAAACGTGCGGAAGATTATGGCTGCGACGGCGTTATTGCCACCGGTCACGAGGCGGCGGCACATGGTGAGCATGTTACTTCTCTGGTGCTGGTTCCGTCGCTGGTTGACGCGGTGAAGATTCCCGTCATTGCTGCCGGCGGTTTCGGCGACGGACGCGGTCTGGCGGCGGCGCTGGCTCTGGGCGCGGAAGGAATCGCTATGGGCACCCGTTTTATGACAACTAAAGAAAGTCCTCTTCATGATGTTTATAAAAAACTGTCCATGGAAAAAGGCGTCGAGGATACTTTATATTCGGATCGATTCGACGGATTGCTCTGCCGTATCATGAAGACCGATGCCGCCGAAAGAGCCATCAAAAAAGGTTTAAATCTGCCGGCGGCTTTCATAAATGCGCAGGAAATCGCCAAACAGTTAAAACTGCCTTTTTTCAAACTGTTTGTGGGCGTTATGTTTGCAGGCTGGAAAACAGCAAAACAACTGGCTTTCATGGCTAACGGTTTCCATGCGATCAGAGTTGCCACGGAGGAAGGCGATACGAAGGAAGGTGTGCTTCCCGTAGGGCAGGTGATGGGTCTGCTTCACGATGAGCCGACAGTCGCCGAACTGATGGAAAGAATGGTTGCTGAGGCAAAACAGCAACAGCAGAAACTTGACGCTCACTTTGCATAAAAAATTTCCGCCGTTGTTTGTTGTTGTGGCCGGAGTGACAAGCTAATGCCATTATGAGTAGGGCGCGGTCGCCGAACGCGCCGCGGGAAGAGCATGTTTCAAAATAAAAAAGTAGTGGTGGTCATGCCGGCTTACAATGCCGAAAAAACCATCATGAAAACATATAAAGAAGTCATGGCGCAGGGCGTCGTGGATAAGGTTATTCTTGTTGACGACGCCAGCCCTGACAGTACTGTAAGAGCAGCCGAAAATCTTCCTCTGACGAAACTTTTCGTGCATGAACGAAACTTAGGTTACGGAGGAAATCAAAAAACCTGTTATCGTCTGGCCTTGGAAGAAGGCGCTGACATAATTATAATGGTTCATTCCGATTATCAGTATACACCAAAGCTTATTCCGGCGATGACCTCAATGATCGGTAACGGACTTTATCATTGTGTGCTGGGCTCACGAATCTTGGGCGGTTACGCTTTAAAAGGAGGTATGCCGCTTTGGAAATATGTTGCCAATCGTCTTTTGACTCTTACGGAAAATATTTTAATCGGAGCAAAACTTTCCGAGTACCACACCGGCTATCGCGCCTTTTCCCGTGAGCTTTTGCTCAAACTTCCTCTGGAAAATAATTCGGACGATTTTGTTTTTGATAATCAGATGCTTGCCCAGATTATCTGGTTCGGTTACACGGTTGCGGAAGTGAGTTGTCCGACAAGTTATTTTGCCGAGGCTTCATCCATAAATTTTCAGCGAAGCATGAAGTACGGTTTCGGTTGTCTGTGGACGGCGTTTACTTTTCGTTTGGCCAAAATGAAACTGTTTAAGAGTATCTTGTTTCCTGTTCAGGAATAAAGAATAAACACATAAATATACAATAGTGATTATCGCAAACCTGCATATTCAAAATAAGTGGCAGTAAATCCGGCAAGAAGCGAAAGTATAAAAAATAGGGCATAAACTTATTAAGTAAATGCCCTATTAATTTGTCTGCAAATTATTCTTAAGCAATTATTTTGCAGTAGCAGCAGGGGCCGGAGCAGCTTCGGGAGCCGGTACTGGTGCATTTGCAGCATCGGGAGCCGGTGCAGCTTCAGGAGCCGGTGCTTCAACTGCAGGAGCAGGAGCCGGTTCTTCAGCTTTTTTGCATCCAACTACGGAAACAGATAAAGAAGCAACAAACAACATAGCAACAAAAATAGCAAATATTTTTTTCATAATCCGCAAACCTCCTTTCAAAGATTTAATAAAGGTTGTATTAATGTAACAGTCCTTATATCGGACGCAAAAATACGCTTTTTTTTTACCTTGTCAAGCAAAAATTTATAATTTTCGTTTGCAGACGAAGATATTTCATAGCATTAGTTTGTTCTTTTTGCAAGTAATTGTTTTCTTTGCTGGTTTATAGGAGGAGAAATATTTATGAAAAAACTTCTTGATTTTTGCCGGTGGTTTGATAAACTACTTTTCAAGAAAGTAAGTACATAGACAAAAATAGCAAAAAAAGCGCATAACCTTCAACAAAAAAGCCCACTTACGATAGTGGGCTTTTTTGTACTAAAATGAAACCCCCATGACGGCACGCCGTCACAAAGGAGCATAAAAATCCCCCCTCACCCCCCCTTTAGAAAAGGGGGGAACTCAAGCCCTGCCCTTTTTGCCCAAGAGGGAGACTTCCCCCCCCCCTTAGAAAAGGGGGATGGAGGGGGATTTGATGAGGATAGTTTTTAAATAACAATATAAACAATAACTTAGATGTGCATTTTCAGAGGAAATAAGATTTTATGTCCGTCTATGATTTGTGTAATAATAAAAGTTTGTATTTTGTTTTTATGAAGTTTAGGTTGTCTGACTATTAGCGGCAGTTTTTAATGAAGCTATGGTTTTTTCGTAATCGGCGCTGCCGAAAACGGCAGCGCCGGCAACGATAACATCCGCTCCGGCCTGGGCTATATCACCTATGTTTTTCAGATTTACTCCTCCATCAACTTCCAGCAGCGCCTTATATGGCAGGACGTCCAGCATTTTTTTTGCCCTGACAATTTTTGGCAGAGAGGTTTTAATAAATTGTTGACCGCCGAAGCCGGGATTAACGGTCATAATGAGCAGCAGATCAATATCGGGCAGAATTTCTTCAACATGTGTCAATGATGTTGCCGGATTTAACGAAACGCCGGCTTTCTTACCGGCCTTTTTAATGATATCAATTGTACGGTGAAGATGACTGGCCGCTTCTGCATGTACAGTAATTATATCAGATCCGGCTTGAGCAAAGGATTCAATGTACCTTTCAGGATTTTCAATCATCAGGTGTACATCGAAAGGTAATTTTGTTGTTTTTCTTAAGTTCGATATTATTGCCGGTCCCAGAGTAATGTTGGGAACAAAGTGGCCGTCCATTACATCAATATGAATCCAGTCGGCACCGGCTTTTTCTATGGCGGTAATTTCCTCGCTAAGTTTGCTGCTGTCGGCGGAAAGAATCGAAGGCGCTATTAATTTTTTCATTGAGTTTTTATTTCCCGGTTCTTTTGTATATAAATTATATTAAAGAGCTGCAATTGTCAACAAAGCGTTTTATTCTTGCGTTTTATTTTATTTAATTCAAATCCCACGTCGCTGCGCTTATGAAATTTGAGTCTCACTATACCCGACAAATTTCAGTGCGTTTAGCTTCTGAAACTGGGGACTCATTAAATTGGCTTGACACTTAGGCGGAAAAATCTAAGAATAGCGCTATGTATATTCTCTATAATATTATTTTATCTGTTGCTGCGATATTTATTGCTCCTTATTTTTTATTGAAAATAATTTTTGCCGGTAAATACCGCAAAAGTATAATCTTTAAATTGGGTGGAAGACAGGCAAAAATACTGACCGATTTAAAGAATGGGCCAAGGATCTGGATTCATGCGGTTTCCGTTGGTGAAGTTACCGCCGCTGCACCGATAGCAGCTTCTCTGAAAATGAAAAGGCCGGAAATAAAAATTATTTTTTCTACTTCTACGGAAACAGGTCAGGAAATGGCACACAGATTTATCAAAAGTGCGGACGCATTTATTTATTTTCCTCTGGATATTCCTTTTGTTGTGCGCAAAATCATCAAATCAGCGAAAGCCGATGTTTTTGTTCTGGTGGAAACGGAATTGTGGCCCAATTTCCTTCGTGTCTGTAAGGAGCATCAAATGAAAGCGTTGATGGTCAACGGAAGAATTTCTCCCCGTTCTTATAAGCGTTACCTGAAAACAGCATTCTTCTGGAAAATAATTTTGGATAATTTGGATGAGGCGGGAATGATTTCCATGGTTGATGCGGAAAGGATCAAGGATATCGGTTTGAATTCCGCAAAAATCAAGGTATTGGGAAATGCCAAGTATGACGGGCTGGCATCAATGGTTTCACCGGTTTTACAAAATGAAATAGCGCTGCGATTCAATGTGCGTGAGAATGAAAAATTTTTTGTTGCCGGCAGCACCCATGAAGGTGAGGAAAAAATTGTCATTAGTGTTTATCAGGATATTATAAAACGTTGTCCTGATTTTAATCTTATTATTGTTCCTCGTCACATAGAAAGAACCGGTGATGTTGTAAATCTTTTGCAGCAGGCAAATTTGAACGATATCATAAAACTTTCGGATATGAATAATGGATGTCAAAGAAATGAGGAACGAATTATTATAGTTGATGTTATCGGAGAACTATTTAAGGTTTATTCGCTGGCTACTATTGTTTATTGTGGCGGAAGCCTTGTTCCCAAAGGCGGACAGAATATCCTGGAGGCGGCAGCCTGGGGGAAAGTAATATTTTACGGCCCCTCAATGGAGGACTTCAGCCAGGAAAAAACTTTGCTGGAAAACGTTGGTTGCGGCATTACGGTAAAAAACAAGGAAGAATTGTCTCAAGGAATTATTAATCTTTTGAATCATCCCGAAGAAATTATCAGTCGTGGCGAAAAAGGCAGAGAAGTCGTGCTGTCCAACATTGGTGCCTCTGCCGGATACGCCGATCTGATAAGCAAATACATTTAGAAAAAAGTTTTGTTGTAGAAAATTTATTGTGAGAAGTGTCCGGACAAATAATTATCAGGGGAGGGATTTATGCTGAAAAAATATGAAATGTTAAGTAAGCAGGTTAATCTGCCGCGGGCTTTCATGGCAAGATCCGTTATATATAAGTACCTCAATAGAACAAATTTGACACACTACCCGGAACTTTCCAGACTTTTAGGTTGTGAGGCCTTCGTCAAGCATGAAAACCACAACCCGACCGGATCATTCAAAATAAGAGGGGCTCTTAATTTTTTTCATCACATGTCGCGGGAGGAACTGGAGGCAGGCATTCTTGTTGCGACCAGGGGAAATCACGGGCTGGCCATGGCTTGGGCGGGACAATGGTTTAATGTGCCCTGCACGGTTGTTGTGCCGGAGCGCAATAATCCTGAAATTAACAGAACAATAGAAAGCTACTGATTTGTCCGGCAATAATAAAATAGTCTTGACATTGTGTTTTGTCTTTGACAATAAACGCACTATCAGATCATTTTCTTAATTACAAAAGTCACAGGAGGCAATATATGATCGGCAAGCAGATCAGGATGGAGCGTATTATAAATCGTGAAAACGGCCGGACGCTGATTGTTCCCATGGATCATGGCGTAACAGCAGGTCCCATATCCGGATTGGTGGATATGAAGGACACTATCGGCAAAGTGGTTGACGGCGGCGCCAATGCTATTGTGATTCATAAGGGTATTGTCAGAGCAGGCCATCGCGGTTATGGCCATGATGTGGGCCTTATAGTTCATCTTTCCGCCAGTACTTCGCTGAGTCCCGATCCGAATTCGAAAGTCCTGGTTTGCACGGTGGAAGAGGCCATCAAATTGGGTGCAGACGGCGTTTCTATTCACGTTAATATAGGTGCCGATAATGAAAAGGATATGCTTAAAGATTTTGGCGAAGTTTCCAAACAATGCCAGGCTTGGGGCATGCCTCTTCTGGCCATGATGTACATCAGGGGGAAAAAGATCAAATCGGAAAGTGATGTTGCAGTTGTAAAACATGCCGCACGGGTTGCAACGGAGCTTGGCGCTGATCTGGTCAAGGTGAATTATACTGGTGATGTCAATAGTTTTCGCTCTGTTGTGGAGGGCTGCGGTGTTCCTGTTTTGATAGCAGGCGGCGAAAAGGCTAAAAGCGATGTTGATGTTTTAAAAAATATCAAAAATGCCATACTTGCCGGCGGCGGCGGGGTTTCCATTGGCCGGAATGTTTTCCAGCATGAAGATCCTTCCCGGATGATCAAGGCCATCAAGGCGATTATTCATGAGGATGCCGGTATAAAAGCCGCAACGGCAATTCTTGAGGGAAGGTAAAGTAATGAAAAAGGTATGGCTCGATTGCCGTAAATGGGAAAAGAATCTTGTGACTACAGCCATTGAAAGCGGCGTGGATGCCGTTTTGGTGAATAACGAAGATATTGAAAAAGTAAAAGCCCTGGGTCTGATCAGTGTAATTGCCGATGATCGGAAAAGTGATTTACAATTAGGGAAAGATGTTCTGGAAATTACAATCAGAAATAAAAAAGATGAAGAACGAATTGCTTCTCTGAAAGATCAAACAGTCATAGTCGAGAGTCAGGACTGGACTATTATTCCGCTGGAAAATATTATTGCCCAGGGTGCAAAAGTCGTTTTCCCCGTAACATCAAGGGAAGATGCGAAGGTTGCCTTAACCGTTCTCGAAAAAGGCGTTGGGGGTGTTTTAATTCGTACGGATAATCCGGCAGTGGTTAAAGAAATTGTGGCCTTTGCCAAAGGCATCGGGTCACAGCTTGTTTTGCAGGAATTTGTCATCAAAGATGTGCAAAAAGTTTCCATGGGCGACAGGGTCTGTATAGATACAATCACGGATATGAAATTGGGAGAGGGTATGCTGATTGGTAATTACAGTAATGCTTTTTTCCTGGTGCATTCGGAAAGCGTTGAAAATCCTTATGTGGAACCAAGACCTTTTCGGGTCAATGCCGGAGCTGTTCATGCTTATATAATGATGCCCAACGGCAAAACGAAATATCTTGATGAACTCAAGACGGGTGATGAAATTCTGATTGTTAATCAAAAAGGGGAAAGCATTATCTCCACTGTGGGCAGGCTTAAAATAGAAAAAAGACCCATGCTCAATATTGTGGCGAAAGCAGGCGACAAAGAAGTTTCCATTATTCTTCAGAACGCGGAAACAATCAGATTGACAAAACCTTCCGGAGAACCTGTATCGGTTGTGAAACTGGCCGAAGGAGATAAAGTTCTGGGCTATACTGAAGAAGGCGGAAGACATTTCGGTTTCAAAATCAAAGAATCCATCAACGAGAAATAATATCTGCCTTTTCTCAAATATTAGTATTATTTGCCCCGTTAGAAAGCCCCGCTGCTTGCAGCGGGGCTGAAGATAATTTCCTTTTTGAGCGAACACGGGGTTTAATGCCCTGTGTGAGCCGTCCCGTTAGAAGGACGAAGGTCTTCTAAACGGGGTTTACCGGTTTTTATATGTGTTTTTATGCTTGAAACTCCAGAACAATTGCCGTTCTGGTCGGAAGATACAGCCTCAAAATGTTTTGCACTGTTTCGTCGGAGCACAACGGCATTGTAAAATGAACCTGATCGAATATCAGTCGCGCGTGTCCTCCGTATATTGCGTCATCAGTATTTAATATCATTTTGTATTTTCCTGGCGGCATGTGCAGTTGATAGTCGGGATATGACGCCGTAGGATGAAAATTGAAGGCAAAGATTAGTTTGCCCCGCTTGAAGACAATAACTTTATCGTCAATGTGCTCATGAAGCAGGTTTGGCCGTGGATCTTCAAGAAAGGCAAAACGCTTGACAAGCGTAATCATATCCCGGTCAAAACGCCCAAGGAACTGGTATTTCAGATTCGGATCATCCACGAGGTACCATTGGCGTCTGGCGTAGTGATAGGACCAGTTATTGCCCTGTCTCGGGAAATCAATCCATTCGGGATGGCCGAATTCATTGCCCATGAAATTCTGATAGCCGTGTCCGGCAGTCGCCAGTGTGATCAGGCGTATCAGTTTGTGAAGAGCCATAGCCCGGTCAATGATCAGGTTGGTATCATGGGCGCTCATGTGATTATACATGGCTGCATCAGCCATCCCAAACATCAGCGTTTTGTCACCGACAAGAGCCTGGTCGTGGGATTCGGCATAACTGATGGTTTTTTCATCGTGACGCCGGTTGTTGAGTTCATACCAGAGATGATCCAGCGGCCAGTCTTCATCCCTGTAATTTTTGACAAGCTTAATCCAGTAATCCGGGATACCCATGGCAAGGCGGTAATCAAACCCGATTCCCCCTCTATTTTGGGGTGAGGCAAGGAACGGCATACCGCTGATGTCTTCCGCGATGGTTATGGCATCCGGCCTGATGTCATGAATGACAGTATTGGCCAGCGCCAAATAGGCAAGAGCGTCTTCGTCCACGTTTTGATTGTAGTAATCATCATAAGAAGTAAAGGCTTGTTCCAGACCATGATTGAGGTAAAGCATGCTGGTGATACCGTCGAATCTGAAACCGTCAAACCGGTATTCGTCCAGCCAGAAACGGCAGTTCGACAGCAAAAAATGAAGGACCTGATGTTTGGTATAATCAAAACATCGCGAATCCCACGCGTGATGAAAACCGCGGAAGCCGTTGTGGAAATATTGATAAAGCGTTCCGTCAAAACGGCTGAGCCCCTCGACTTCGTTGCTGACGGCGTGGGAGTGGATGATGTCCATGATCACTCTCAACCCGGTGCCATGAGCGGTATCAATAAGATATTTCAAATCATCCGGAGTACCGAACCGCGAAGAAGCGGCAAAGAAATTGGACACGTGATAGCCGAATGAAGCGTAGTACGGGTGTTCCTGTATTCCCATCAGTTGAATCGTGTTATATCCCGCCCGGACGATGCGGGGAATGATGAATTCGGTAAATTCACGATATGTTCCGATCCGGCCTTCTTCCTGTGCCATGCCGACATGAGCTTCATAAATCAGCGGCACAATGGCCTGTCCGGGTGTTTTATATTGCCATCTATAGGCGGGAGGATTCCATACCTGCGCATTGAAAATCAGTGTTTCCGGATCCTGGACAACTCTTTTGGCGTAGGATGGAATACGGTCTCCCCCGCTACCTGGCCATTGCACCACGAGACGGTATAAGTCGCCGTGAGACAGGAAATTTTCGGGAAAATGAATTTCCCAAATTCCGTCATGAGTTATACGCTCAAGAGCGAAATCATTTTGGGTTTCCCAACCCGTCATCTCGCCGACAAAAAATATTTTTGTGGCATTAGGCGCCCATTCCCTGAAGATCCATTCGTGATCATGTTTGTGTAAACCAAAATATTCATGGCCGGAGGCAAAATCAGCCAGACTTTTTCTATGATTGCCGGTCAGCTTTTTCTCGATTCCGGCAATATGGTTCAGCCTGCGTTCAATGATTTCACGATAGGGGTGGAGATAAGGATCGCTGTCTAAAATGATTTGCAAAAGGTCGTTTAGAGCAGATAGGGTTCGATTAGAGGATTTATTTTTCGGTTGTTTATCCCTCATATTTTCGTAACATCCTGTTTTGAATTATGCGCTTATTTTAAATATCTTGCAAAAAACTTTTAAGGATTGACAAATGGACGATTCAGCATTTTTTCATAAAGATCGATATAAAGTTTTGCCGTGACCGAATGATTAAAAGAGACCAGACTTTCTTTCATGATGCGGGATATCTGTTTTTCTTTTTTAGACGGCGGCAGCATGTAAAATTGCATCGCCTGGTCAATGGCCCACATCAGTCCCTGCGCGTCATAAGTTTCAAACAGGATTCCGTTTCCGGAATTGTTTTTAATGTCCAGGTTTCGAATCGTGTCGTGAATGCCGCCGGTATCCCGGGCAACCGGCAGGGAACCATAGATTGGGGCAATCATCTGGGGCAAGCCGCAAGGTTCGAAGGCTGAGGGCATGAGAATAAAGTCCGATGCGGCATAGGCCAGTCGCGAAAGATTTTCATCAAAATTACATACGGCAACTCTGGCGGATAAATCAAACTGCCAGACAATCTGACTGATGTATTGCTGAAATTCACCATCGGCCACAAAGACAATCTGCATGGGAATATTCCAATATTGGGAAATGATATCATAAAGAATATGCGCAATGAGCGGGCTGCCTTTCTGGATTCTGTCAAGACGGGATGGCCAGAAAAAAAGAGGCGCCTGTTCGTTTTCAATAAGACCGAGGCGTTTTTGAAGATGTTGTTTGTTTCCGGCTTTGCCCCTGGTGAAATTTTCAGCATGATAACGAAACGGCAGAGAGGAGTCGTTTTCCGGATTAAAAGAAGGGTCGGGACTATTCAATATGCCTGCGGCGCAGTTAGCCTTCCATTTGTAAGTCAATTCCCGTTTCAAAGATTCTTCAACAAAGGGGTGTTTCCCCTCTACAATTTCAAGAAGGAAAGTGGGGCTAACCGTGTTGACAAAATGCGCGGCGAAAACACCGCTAACCAGGAAATCCACGGGATTGGTTTCCCGCGTTTCTTCATAACAGCCGGGTAGCCTCATAAAAAACAAATGTTTCCAGAACATGGCGGCATCAATCCCCTGGTCTTCAATTTCAGCCAGAGTTTTCTTAACCGTAAAAATATTATGGATGGTAAATAGACAGGGGATACCTAATTCATGGGCCATGGCCGGAAGCAATCCCGTCATCCAGTCGTTGCAATGGATCAAATCAGGTTTGACGACGGGAATAATATTGTTGATGACTTCTCTTTGGAATGCCAATGAAATTTTTATGTTTTCCCAGTTGTAACCGGAATAAACGGAATCCATGTAAAAAAAGGATCTGTCTTCAGCAAGATGAATGCGTTCCATGGGGACTTTTCTTTTTATTTTATTAAATTCGTCTTTGAATAATCTTTCTGCTTCTTGATTATATATGTTTCGATAATCGGGCAGTGCAACGTGAACATCGCCTCCCTGCGCAAATAGCGCGTTGATCAATGCTGCAGAGACGTCGGCAAGACCTCCTGCTTTGGCAGTCAGATGATTGACATGTTTTCCCATGCCTTCCGGCAGATAGGTCACTTCCGGGGTCACGATGAGCACGCGTGGTTTTGTTCTGCGGCGAAACATATCGGGTCAGCGTCCCCCTGATTTTTTCAAAGATGACTTCACAAAAATATCGTATCGCGATAAATCACAAATCATATAGGAATAAGGTTCACCGAAACGAAAATCAATGCAACCGGATGCAGATATTCAACATGATTAAAGATGTTTTTATGCCCAGGTAATTAAACCCGGGGCGTATTTAATAAAGGAATCCGCTTGGGGAGTTACGCGTGCCGTAAATCCGAAACGACCGACAATCGTACAAGGCAACGAACATTCATACCGATAAATACCATTGCCCAAATTTTCCACAACTTTCATTTGTTGAGTTTTTCCTTCCGTTAGGCTTTCCACAGTTTTCATGTGTCCGTAAAATAATTCCACATCAACCTCGTCCGGCGTAAGTTCACCCAAACGCACATTTGTTGAAATGTTTAGAAATTCGCCAACTCTCAATGCCCCACAGTCTTTTCTGACAGGCGGTTCTATAGATATGGCAGACCATTTTTCACGAAGTCGCTCATATAAATTCTTCAATCGGACGGCTTGCATAGCCTTGTCCCGCGTCAGGTCCTCGTACTGCGATATGGCTGGCATATAAAAGAGATGGTTGTAATTGGCGACCATTTTTTGTGCGCTGAATTGCTCCAGCGCCATTCGAATTGAAGCCTTCATCATGGCCAGCCAGCGCAAGGGGAGTCCTCCGTTTTCTCTGTTATAAAAACAAGGAATTACATCATTTTCCAATACGTTATACAGAGCATGACTTTCCACGGCATCCTGATATTGATGATCGGTAAATTCTTCTCCGGCGCCGATAGCCCATCCTGTTTCCGGAGAATAGCCTTCACACCACCAGCCGTCCAGAATACTGAGATTGAGAACTCCGTTGGCTGCCGCTTTCATTCCTGAAGTGCCGCAAGCCTCCAGCGGACGTCTCGGTGTGTTCAACCATACATCGGCTCCCTGAATCAGATGCCGTGCAATGTCGATGTCATAATTTTCGATAAAGAGAATTTTATGATGGTATTCAGGATGTCGGGAAAGATGAACAATTTGCCGGATAATTTTTTTTCCTTCATCATCCATCGGGTGAGCTTTTCCGGCAAAAATAAATTGAACAGGGTGTTGTTCATTTTTTAAAATGGCTTCCAATCGCTCCATGTCATTGAGCAATAGGTTCGCGCGTTTATAGGCGGCAAATCGCCGCGCAAAGCCAATGGTCAATACATTATCATCCAGCACGGATTCCGCTTCCTTCATAATATATTTGGAGGCATTTCTCCGCGCATATTGTTTGACCATCCATTTTCTGCAGAATCGGACCAACCGGGTTCTGCTCATTTCATGTGAACGCCATAATTCTTCATCATAAATATCATTGATGCGTTTGGCCATATCAGTATTTGATGTTTTCATGGGCCAGTCCCGACCGAAATATCGTTCAAAAAGACTGGAAATTTCGATAGATATCCAGGAAGGGATGTGGACGCCGTTGGTAATGTGGCTGATAGGAATTTCTTCTTCCGGTATTTCGGGCCACACAAATGACCACATGCGCCTGGCGACAGAGCCGTGGAGACGACTGACACCGTTATGGTTCTGCGTCAAATGCAATCCAAGAACAAACATAGAAAATGAACTTTTATTGATGTTGTGGTCTATCTGACCCCATTTTAAAAGATTGTCGGCGGAAAGTCCCAGATCTTTTTCAAAAGGAACAAGATAAGGCTTAACCTGATCAGGAGGGAATTCGTCGTGTGCGGCCGGCGCCGGCGTATGGGTGGTCAGCACAGTGGTTCGCGCATTTATTCCCATGGCCGTTTTCAAATCCACATTATGTCGGGATCGGATCTGCGCCAGTCTTTCAATATTACAAAAAGAACAATGTCCCTCATTGATATGACAAACAATCGGATTAATGCCCATCGCATTTAAAGCGCGCATCCCGCCGATGCCCAAAACGGCTTCCTGGGCCAGGCGCACTTTTCCGTCGGCAGAATACAAACTTGAATTAATATCACGAATCTCAGGAGGATTTTCTTTAATGTTTGTATCCAAGAGGTATAGCGGAATTCTGCCCACCATGATTTTCCAGATCATGATCTGAATTGCTCCGTCCGGACCGGCAATTGTAATGTGCAAATCATTGCCTGATGTATCTTTAACGCTTTCGATAGGGAGTTTATACAGGTCTGTTTCCGGATATTCTTCCTGCTGCCATCCGTCGTGATTCAAAAATTGATGGAAATAACCGTTACGATATAACAGGCCGATTCCAACCACGGGGATACCCAGATCAGAAGAGGCCTTCAGATGATCTCCTGCAAGGGTTCCCAATCCGCCGGCGAATAACGGAAGACATTCATGAATGCCGAACTCCATGGAAAAATAAGCTATGACATCATTTCCTCTGCCCGGCCGTTGGACTTTATCAAATGGTTCGGCAACCTGTTTGATAAAATGTTCACGAACTTCTTCCATGTGACTCAGAAAGCTGGAATCAGCCGACAATTCATCGAACTTTTTTTGCTCAATCAGAGTTAAGAAAACGATAGGATTGTGTCCCGATTCGTCCCACAATTTCGGATTAATGCGCCGAAAAAGTTCGATAGCATCAAGGTTCCAGCACCACCATAAATTATTTGCCAGCGCTTCCAGAAACTTCAACGGCTCCGGTATGTAGGGAAAGACTTGAAACGTTTGCAGGCAACTCATTTGTTCTATCCTTAATAAAATAATTTAAACAACGACAACGGAGTTTTCGCAATTGCCATATTCACTTCTTACATATTTATCGGCTGCCCAGTCATTTTCCCAAATTTTTTCATCAATCAGATATCGGAACTGGTATTCCTTTTTGGTTTCGAGATCCAACTCCAGAGTGAATTCGCCGCTTTTCAGCTTCTTCATGGGATTGTCTTTGATGCTCCAATTGTTGAAATCACCTACAATAGAGATTGATTTGGCGTTCATGGAAGCTTCTTTGGGGACTCTAAAGGTTACTTTGCACAGCTTGCTGTTTTTTATGTATTTCTTTTTCATGCTCATATCGTCCTCCTTGAATATCGGTGTAAATAAGGGAGATCCTCTGTTAGAGACGGACATTGATCACGTTTTTTCCCATGTCAATCAATCCGTCCGGGATCAATAAAAATAAAACTTCGTCAAGTTTAATTATCAAAGTCATTTATGTCAAGAATAATATGTCAATAAAAACAGATAAAATTTTTGGTGAAACCCACATGACGGTCTCCGTCACAAAGGAGCATAAAAATCCCCCCTCACCCCCCTTTAGAAACTAACCCTTCCCCATAAGTTGGGTATGTCATGGGGGTGGTGGGTCCGGGGTTGTATGAGTGCATTGAATCAAAATTT
>MAEO01000106.1:14453-14991 GCA_001683985.1 Smithella sp. M82 | reverse complement strand
CCAAAACCACTTTGAAACCCGAAAAGGGAAAAATAAACATTTCTTATGTCAACTTAATTAGTGGTTTCTATATATTACAGGGCTGGATTCAAGGAAATCACAGGCGTATTCAGGATTACTGAAAAGGGCGTAAATCTGAACAAGCGATTTTATATGGAGAACATAGCGGAAAAGACCATTTATCAGTGTCGCTTGGAACTGCTGAGTGACGATATAATCTGCTATCGACCGACAACAGAATCAAAATTTTCTTTTTTCGATGCGTGGGTAAGTGCTCGGTACGGCCTGCGAAAACAAGTATTTAGTGCAAGACAGGATGATCTTGAACTTATATTGCGGGACAAGTCCGTAATTGACAAGGTTTAAAAGGGTAATGCGTGTAATAAAAGGTTGCATAACCAATAAATCCAGCCGATCGCTACGCTCCGGCTGATTTTTTCGTTCGGCTGGAGAAAACTGGGGACAGCCACTTGGGGAAACTGGGGAGGGAAACTGGGGACAGCCACTAATTATTGTTGACAGTCGGAAGACAGAAATG
>MAEO01000106.1:0-14135 GCA_001683985.1 Smithella sp. M82 | reverse complement strand
GATAATATGCTTCAGGAATTGATTGGAGACTGGAAGACGTATTTGAGGGAGACGGATGAACATGGTTTTGTGGAATCCGTTCGTCGGGAGTCATTCGTCAATCGACCTTTGGGTAATGCGACATTTATCAATGTTCTTGAGAAACAGTTTCAATTCGGAGAGGGGCGAATGCCCCTTCGGAGAGGGGCGAATGCCCTTTCGGAGAGGGGCGAATGCCCTTCGGAGAGGGGCGAATGCCCCTAAGACTGTCGAGAGGTAAAGCCGGAAGACCGGCCAAAATAAAAGACGTGGCTAAATAATCAGTGACTGTCCCCAATTTCCGCCAATTTCCGCACCCATTTCTACTCTCGGGCTTTTTCCTGCTCTCGGAGTTTTGTCTCGTCCCGCCCACCTGCCGCTAATGCCGCTGTGAAGGAACAATAAACACGAATTTAGGAGGTCTGATATGCTTGAGATACATAAAAGCATCGTTCTTGATGAGAATCGGAAACCGATAGCTGTACAGATTCCAATCGAGGAATTCGAACGTATGGAAGAAGTTATCGAGAACTACGGCTTATCAAGATTGATGGATGAGGTCGCCGATGATGAACAGCTTTCTGTGCAAGAGGCAAAACACTTCTATCGGTCTTTGAAGGAAGATGTGGAAAGTTGAATACAAGGAGCGCTTTTTGAAGGAGCTTTCCAAACTTCCTGCGGACGTCCAGGCTCATGCGGAGAAAATCGTCTTTGATGATCTCATATGTGAAAATCCATTCGTTTCCGGCTATCTTGAGCAAATGAGTGGGTACCCCGGGAAATACAAGGTTCGCATTGGACATTATAGGATCGGCGTGACGGTAGATAAACACAAGAAACTGATTGTCTGCAACCGGATTGCTCATCGTAAAGATATTTACCGCCTTTTCCCATAGGTGAATCACATAACCTCGCCACTTCAGCCGACCGCAAAAGCCGCGGCGGCTGAGTGGCCTGTTATACCTTTCAAGTGCTAATCCTCAATTCAGACGACTGCAAAATACTGAACATAAGTAGGTATAATCAACAAAAAGACAAGACTTAATTAATTCAAATTGTGGCCGATGGTAGCTTACTTTTTCCCGAAAAAGTTAGCGCAGGTCTATGTAATTTATTTTCGTTCACGTAAGAAACATCGAGGATCTTCGGCCAGATAATCTCCGCTGTAGGCCAGAGCTCTTCCGCGGCAGCCGCCGCACACCGTTTTATAGTTGCATTCGCCGCAAGCACCTTTTAAAAGTTTTTCCCTGTTGCGTAAATTCCGGAAAACATCAGATTCGTAGTAAATATCCTTGAAATCCGTCTTCCTGACGTTGCCGGCGCTTATTTCCACAAACGGACATGGCCAGACGTCACCATTGGCTTTAACATAGACAAAGCCACGGCCAGCCGCACAGCCGTGGAACACCTTACCGGCAAGTTTGAGCATGAAGCCGTCGCGGATGTCGTTTTTCTCCAGCAGATACGGCCAGTATTGAGGGCCGGCTACGGGTTCGATTATTGTATGAGCTGTTTTTTGTTTCAGTGCAATCAGTTCACTCAGGTATTGGTTGGCTGCTTTCTTTAATGTGGCCGTTTCAATCTTTTCTCCGCGGCCCACAGCGACAAGCTGGTACATAAGCATTATTCCGGCACCGCAGTTATTGACGAAATCGATGAGATCTGGCAAATACGGTACATTGTATTCCATTGCCGTAGTATTTATTTGCAGAAGGATGCCTGCCTTTTTAGTAGCTTCGATAGCGCGAAGCGCCAGATCAAATGAGCCCGGTTTATTGCGCACCATGTCGTGAACATCAGGATTTGCTGCGTCAATACTAATGGCATTACAAACAACTCCGTGATCTTTCAATTTAAAGGCCATTTCTTCATCAATTAATGTACCGTTAGTAGCGATGATATTGGCCAGACCTACCTGTTGGGAGTGTCTAAGAAGGTCAAAGATATCCGGCCTGACCAGAGGTTCTCCCCCCGTATAAATCAGGGTGCGGAATTCACTGACAGAGGCAATCATGTCAATAAGTCTTTTGCCTTCATCGGTGGTAAGTTCGTCGGGATCGGCATTACCGCTGACGGCGTGGCAATGAATACACTTTAGATTGCATGCGCTGGTTACTTCCCATGCAGGATGTCCGGGATAACCAATACAACCCATACCCCAGGAGCCGTTGGCCACAGGTATGGTTCGAAAGCCGTATTTAAATACCCAGCCGGGGAAATTCTGCCAGCGGTTCAGATATCCCATGAGTAGCGTGCTGCCTAATTGCTTGAACAGCAGAGAAGGGGGATTATAAAATGCTTTAACTTTGTTTTTGGTCCTCATAGTTTAGCTTTAAATGTATGCCAGAATATAAACAAGGGAGGTTCCCAGATTGACTGCTATGTTTAAACCGCATAATTTTTCCGATATTTTTTTATCTTCATATTTGCCGTGTAGCATCATAACAACAATATATAAAGATATAATTAAAACGGGCAGGTAAAAATAAACAATCTTAAAGGGGATTCCCCAAAATGGTGAGGCAATCACTGCTACTGAAGCCAGCAAAGAGAAAGTGATGTAAATAAAATTTCCACTTTTTTTCCCCAGACGATAAAGCAGGTTTTTCTTGCCCGTGGCTTTATCGGCTTCATAGTCTGGGAATTCATTGAGTAAAATAACATTGAAAATGGTAATGCCTATGGGTATTGCCATCCAATGAATAACCGGATGGATCGCGCTTGTCTGAATATAATAGGCGGAAGCTACAGGCAACCATCCATAGCAAAAGCCGATGAAAATCTCGCCGACGCCTCTTTGTACAAGCCTAATGGGTTTTGTGGAATAAAAAAAACCGGAGAAAGCGCCTAGACAGCCCAAGAGTAGTGTATAGTGGCCTGTTTTCAAAACAAATTGTAGGATAATGCCAATTATACCGGCAAGAATTAATGTAATAATACTTGTCCGGAATGGAACAAGAGGTGATATTTTCCCATTGGGAAGTATGCGGGTGCCACCGGCAAATTTATTTTCGTGCAGACGACTGGAAATAACATCTCCCTGATAGTCGAAGTATTCACCAGAGTGATAAGTTGATAACATAATCAGGATAACTCCGGAAACACCCAAAAGAAAAATTTCAAGGCTGAATACAGAGTTAATTTTGTATGCTAGAATTGTTCCCAGCACAAAAGGCAGAATACCAACAGTATGGAATGGTGGACGGGATAAGACGAACCAAGTCCTTATTCTTGCTATATTGGATCTTTGCATAAAACCCCTCTCTTTATTGCGACGGCTTAATAACATAAAGGTTATTTTTTGTAAAGAAGAGCGCATTTACTTTATGTGCAGTGTGTTTCCCTGTGTTAGTTTTATTGCTGTAATGGGGGGGGGATCATTTGAACGGGTCCCAAAACGTTGACAGGAGAAAATTTCGAAAAAACAGGAAAATTATTAAGAAAAAAACATTTTTCCCTTGATTGTTAATTTCAGTTGTGTTAGTGATAACGCTAATTTTAGGGACCAGATAATTATCCAAATGAGTAAATAAGCGGGATTTAGCGTGTGAGTTAGATTTACTTGAGAGTGCAATTCAGGTAAGTTTGAGTTTCTCTGATGAAACTCACATGACGGTATCCGTCACAAAGGAGCATGAAAATCCCCCCTCACCCCTTTTTTTTTAGAAAAAAAAAGGGGTGAGGGAACTCAAGCCCTGCCCTCTTTGCCCAAGAGGGGGAACTTCCCCCTTGAGAAAAGGGGGATGGAGGGGGATTTGATGAGGATAGTTTTTAAATAACAATATAAACAATAACTTAGATGTGTATTTTCAGAGGAAATTGATAAAGATTTTTTGCCGGGTTTATTATTCAGAGCTTTGGAGATGGCCGTAAAAAACGGATCATAATAAAAACAGGAAATTGATTTTATGAAAGGGGAATTTTAGAAAATGACGAAGGCAGAATTAGTCGGGGTTATAGCAAAATCGGCAGGTGTCACCAAAGACAAAGCGGCAAAAGCGCTGGATGCGTTCGAAACATCAATTGCCAAAGAACTCAAGAAGAGCGGCAAACTTGTTCTTGTTGGATTTGGTACTTTCTCTGTAGTAAAAAGGAAGGCTAGAGAAGGCAGGAATCCTCAGACCGGCAAAGCCATTAAGATTCCCGCAAAGAAAGTCGTAAAATTCAAGGCAGGCAAGGAATTGGCCAATAAAGTAAAATAATAATTATTTAGTTACAGTACAGCTAAGGCCTCCGCATTTTCAGCTCAATATCCGGAGGCCTTAGTGCATTTACCATGAAAAAATAATTTAGAAGGAGTTTTTGCTTTGTCACTTAAAAGAATTCTCAGCGGAATGAGGCCGACAGGGAAACTGCATCTGGGCAATCTGCATGGAGCCCTGCAAAATTGGATTGACCTACAGAATAGCGGCAAATACGAGTGCTTTTATTTTGTTGCCGATTGGCATGCGATTACCAGTGAGTACAGTTCCACTGAAAACATCAAGGAGAACATTATCAATATGGTGATAGCCTGGGTCAGCGCCGGTCTTGATCCGCAAAAGAGTACGCTTTTCGTTCAATCGGCGGTTAAAGAACATGCCGAATTATTTTTGTTGCTTTCGATGATTACTCCACTGGCCTGGCTGGAAAGAAATCCGACATATAAGGAAATGAAAGCAGAACTCTCCAACAAAGATTTATCTACTTTCGGTTTTTTGGGGTATCCTGTACTGCAAGCCGCTGACATTATAATGTACAAAGCATACGGTGTGCCTGTAGGCATTGATCAACTTCCTCATGTTGAACTGACCCGTGAGATAGCGCGCCGTTTTAATTTTCTTTACAAAGAAATATTTCCTGTTCCGGAACCGCTTTTGACCAGTGTACCCAAATTACTGGGAATCGATGGAAGAAAAATGAGTAAGTCTTATGATAACTCTATATACATCGGCGACCGCGGAAAAGTTCTTCAGCATAAAATCAGCTCCATGTTTACTGACCCACAACGGATGCGAAAGAGCGATCCCGGAAATCCTGAAATATGTAATGTGTTCACTTTTCACGGATTATATTCTTCGCAGGAAAAAGTTAAAGAGATTGATATAGAATGCCGGAAAGCCGGAATAGGGTGCACTGATTGCAAAAAGATGCTGGCTAAGAGAGTTGCCGAGGAACTTAATCCTGTTCATGAACGTATGGATTACTATATGAGTCATATGGATGAAATTAACTCGATTATAGAAGAGGGAAACAAAAAAGCGAGGAAGATAGCACAGCAAACAATGAATGAAGTGCGTGCTGCGGTCAATATATAATTGGTGCTATGTTGCTATACCTATAAAATAATTATACCCTCATAAAATATGGATAATGAACAAACACTAAATTATGCTGTTAAGCTGGATATCTTTGAGGGTCCGCTGGATCTGCTTCTTTTTTTGATAAAAAAGAATGAAATCGATATCTATAATATTCCGATAGCTCTGGTTACCGAGCAGTACTTTCAGTATCTCAAAATGATTAAAGATATTAACCTTGATCTGGCCGGAGAATATCTGGTTATGGCATCTACCCTTATTCATATAAAATCCAGAATGCTTTTGCCTCCACCTGAGGAACCGGAAGAAGAAGAGGAAGAAGATCCCCGTGCCGAACTGGTAAGACAGCTTCTTGAGCATCAGAGATTTAAGGAAGCTGCGCTGAGTCTGAAAGAAAGACCGCTTTTGGAAAGAGACGTATTTACCCGTGCAGCGCTGCCGCCGGAAGAAGCTGAAAAAATGACTGTGGATGAAGAAGAACTTATAGAAGTAAGCGTGTTTGAGCTTATCGAGGCTTTTCATCGCGTTGTTTCACAATTGGATAGAAAGGAACTTTTGGAAATTGATTTGGAGAAACTGTCTCTTACTGATATAATCAACGAAATAATGGATCAATTATCCGTAACAAAAAGCTCGACTTTTGAAGATTTGCTTAAAGGGAAGAGAGATCGTCGGCGCGTCATCTATACTTTTTTGGCTATACTGGAATTAATTAAACTGAGAATGATTAAAGTTTATCAAACTTCAGTTTTTGGAGTTATCCGGATATTTCCGGCCGTGGAGTCATAATGGAAAGAATTAAAGCAGTAATTGAATCTCTGATTTTCGCTTCCGATACGCCGTTAGCGCCCGAGAAAATACGCGTTGTTTTACCCGATGTGGAAAAAAAGGAGATTAAAGAAATCATCGATCAGCTTATAGCGGAATATAAGGAGCGGAACGGCGGTATTTTTTTGCAGGAAATTGCCGGCGGTTTTCAGTTCCGTACCAGTCCTGAACTCAGCCAGTGGATTAAAAAGTTAAAAAGTACAAAGCCACAGTCCTTATCGCCGCAGGCAATGGAAACGCTGGCGATAATCGCCTATAAACAGCCGATTATTAAATCTGAAATTGAAAGCATCCGCGGAGTAGACGTGGGAGCTCCTCTTAAAAGTCTTCTGGAGAAAAAACTTATCCGCATTGTAGGACGGAAGGATGTGCCCGGCAAACCCATAATTTACGGGACGACCAGAAAATTTCTGGAAGTATTCAATCTAAAGGACCTCCTTGATTTACCGAGTTTACGTGAATTGAAGGAATTGAACAGGGACCAGGAGAGCGCGGATCAGGAAAGCATAGAACAGGAAATCGAAGAGCTGGGAATCACAGAACGGGAAGATATGGATCAGAAAATTGTGAATCCGGAAGTCATAGAGGAGAAAACCGAAAAGCAGGAAATCGAAGGTCTTGAAATTACAGAGCGGGAAATTGCGGTGCAGGGAACTGTGAATCCGGAAGTCATAGAGGAAAAAAGTAAAGAACAGGAAATCGATGAAATTGAAACTGAAGATGTTCCTGATTTATGAAAGAGCGTTTACAAAAAATCATTGCGACCGCAGGCATTACTTCAAGACGCCATGCCGAAGAACTGATGGTTCAGGGCCGGGTCAGCGTTAATAATGTTGTGGTAACCAAGCTGGGAGAGAAGGCTGACGCAGAAAAAGACGTTATTCGAATTGACGGTAAAACTATCTCCGTGGGGAAAACAAAATACTATATTGCATTAAATAAACCTGCCGGAGTTGTTACTACCCTTCATGATCCTCGAAACAGACCGACTGTTGTTGATTTGCTCAGTGATCTTCCGGAAAGGGTTTATCCGGTAGGAAGACTTGATTATGATTCCAGAGGCCTTTTGCTTTTAACTAATGACGGTGATTTTGCCCAAAAAATACAACACCCCCGTTTTCAGCAACCAAAAGTATACAGAGTTAAGATACAAGGACATTTATCCAGAAAAGAATTAGATATATTAAAAAAAGGAATTAAGTTGTCGGACGGTATTTTTAAACCGGAAAATCTGAGATTAGAAAAGATTAATGATCGAAGTTGTTGGTTGCAACTTACGCTGAGAGAGGGGAAGAACAGAATCATCAGAAGAGGATTTGAAGCTGCCGGTTATCGGGTAGCCATGTTGGTGCGAGAATCTATTGGAGGGCTGAAATTGGGCAATTTAAAGGAAGGCAGTTGGAGGTATTTGAATAAAAAAGAAATAGTCCAGTTGCTGGATAACGCATCAAATGAAAATAGTTAAAAATTTCTTGACATTCGGCGAAAAATAAATAATAAATTTTAAAAAGAGAAAATAAACATATATTGTCATCTTAGCGATTTATTGTTGTAATAGTATTAAGGAGGGTCTATGAATAAATCCGGTCTTATTGAAACTTTAAGCAGTAAGTTAAATTTAACAGAAAAAAGGGCAATTGATGTTGTTAATCTTATTTTTAAAGGCTTTACGGACGAATTGAAAAAAAATGGACGTATCGAGATCAGAGGTTTCGGCAGTTTTGTAGTAAAGAAATATGGCGCTTATACGGGCAGAAATCCAAAAACCGGCACTAAGATACAGGTTGAACCTAAAAAATTACCCTTCTTTAAAGTCGGCAAAGAACTTAAATCACGCGTAGATAAAAAGAAATAACAGAATCCCAACCAACCATCGTCCGCAGAGCCGTATCGCCGGGAGTTGTCCAGACAGCGGATCGCTGAGTCAGGTACATAACCCAGCCGTTCTATGTTTCGTTAAAAAAATCCACGCCGAAAATTGTCAGACCGGCCAAAACCGCGTTCCAGTTTCCTGTTTGCTTTGCTTCTTTTATTTCCCGGCTGTAAATATAAAAGCTGAAAACTTTTCGAATGATTGTTTTAAGGCTCATCTTTTTTATATTTTATACTTTTGGAGTTGTTATTATACTATTCAAAACTCGGATAGCGCAAAGGTCTGTAAGTTCTTCGCGCGCTTCTTCCGTAATTTCCTTCATTCGATCGGCGGAAATACCGAGATTAAGGAATATTTGATTGATGATTTCCAGACTGGCTTCAAATTCCGGCTGAACCACGTACGTTACTCCTTTTTGGTAAAGAGCCCTCATTTGTTCCAATCCTTCCGCCCGGGCGATAATATGGATATCAGGATTAATTTTTTGTGCCTGCGCTACAATTCCCAGCGAAACAACCGCCACAGGAGTCGTTATCAAAAGTAGTTTTGCTTTACGCAAAGCCGCGGCTTCCAGAATTATTCCCTTACCGGCATCTCCGAAAATAATTGGGTATTTGCATGTTTTTACTTCTTCACCTCGGCGGGAATTTTGTTCCAGAATAACGAAAGGGATACCCGAGTGGTGTAGTACATTGGCAACATGCATGCCCACTCTTCCTCCTCCTGCGATAACGATATGATCTTTCAGACCGCTTTTGGGGAAATGTAATGGTTTCAGCTTAAGCGGTTTTATAAAACGTCGGGCAAAAGCATAAAGCGGCGCTGTCAGACCCGATATAAAAGGTGTCAACAGCATAGTAAAAATTGTCATTGCCAACACTAAAGAATAGAATTCGGCGGAAATCGATTTTGTTCCGACACCGACCCTACCAAGAATAAAAGAAAATTCT
This sequence comes from Smithella sp. M82, assembly GCA_001683985.1. GTDB lineage: Bacteria > Desulfobacterota > Syntrophia > Syntrophales > Smithellaceae > Smithella. The sequence goes on along the minus strand of MAEO01000106.1, from coordinate 5,166 downwards.
CCAACCTGCGACAGTCCTAATCCCATTGCCAGAGGAATGACATTGCGATAACCAAACGCCCGGCTCAACACGGCAAAAATCAGTGCTTTGCCCAGCATGACGAGAACTGCCAGAAAAGCTATCATTTGCCAGTTTGCCAAAAGAAACCTGATATCCAGCAGCATGCCGATAGATGTGAAAAATATAAGGCTAAAAACGTCACGCAGTGGAATGATGTCGCTTAACGCCTGATATCCGTAATCCGATTCACTCAATAAGATGCCGGCTACAAATGCCCCGAAAGCAAAAGAAAGGCCGAAAATATAAGTGCCGTATCCGATACCCAAACCTATAGCGGCCGTGGCAATCAGAAAAAGTTCGCGCGAATTCCAATTCGCGATATATCTCATCAGGCGCGGAATGACTTTTGTGCCGATAAAAATTATTGCCATTAGAAAAACTGCCGCTTTAGCTGCCGCAACAAGTAATACGGGAAAACTGGCTTGAATATTATTTAACTGCGGCAGAATAATCAGCATCGGCACAATAGCCAGATCCTGTATAATCAGCACGCCGATCATCACCCGGCTGGAAAGCGTGCCCATCATTCCCTGCTTTTCCAGAGTTTTTATCATGACCATCGTACTGGACAGAGAAATCAACGCTCCGAACCATACGGAAGAAGTCCACGACCAGCCAAATAATTGACCAATGCCGAATCCGTAGAGCATTGTTAAGATTATTTGCAGAGGTGTACCGAGTATTGCGATTGCCCGGACCGGTTTTAATTCCCTGAATGAAAATTCCAGGCCAAGTGCGAAAAGTAAGAGTGCAATACCGATTTCCGCCAGCTTCTCGATATTATGGATATCTGTTACGGTGATGCCTCCGGTATAAGGACCCACGGCAATTCCGGCAAGTATATAACCAAGAATCAACGGTTGCTTTAGCGCCTGAGCGATCAAACCGCCCGCTAACGCAGACATGACGATAATTACGATGTCTTCAGCAATTCCCATAATTAACAACACTTCATGAAAAATTATAATATTAAACAGATTAAGAAATGCTTTAATTATTTTAAGTATAGGTGAAGGCCTTCTTGTGTGTCAAGGCAATAGTAATGTTGTAAATAATTGAATACTTGAATTAATTATACATTCACTGTATAAAAAATTATAATTTTAGCTTCTGTTTTTAAATGTTTTTATATAAATAATTTGTTTGAAATTCTCTGATTAGGTATAAATAAGTACAAGGGAGAAAAAACTTTTGATCTTCACTGCCAGAATAAAAATCGCTCTGATAATTTTATTAACTATATTTATAATCGGCACTATCGGTTTTCATTTTATTGAAGGATGGAGTCTTGTCGATTCGTTTTATACTACAATTGCTACGTTATCCACAGTAGGATACGGCGATTTTGCACCGGAGACAACGGCAGGAAAATTTTTTACAGTTTTTGTAATTATTTTTGGCGTAGGCATGATGTTTTATACATTGGTCCTTTTGGCGGAGACTTTTATTGAAGGACGCCTGCGCAATTTATTGGGGAGGGGAAAATTGGAAAAAATAATCGAGAAAATGCATAATCATTATATTATTTGCGGCGGCGGCCGGATCGGTTTTTTGATTTGCCGTGAATTAATGGCGGGGAAAATGCCGTGCGTGGTTATTGATAACAGTCCTGATGTAATTCAAAAGGCTCAGGATGAAGGTTTTATTTGCTTAAAAGGAGATGCAACACAGGATAAAATATTGATTAAAGCAGGAATCAAACGGGCGAAAGGCGTGGTATGTGTGCTACCTTCGGATGCAGAAAATCTTTATGTTATTCTGACAGCTAAAGAGCTCAATCAACAGGTGTATATTATATCCCGCTCCGAGGAAGAAGAATCTGAGCACAGGCTATTAAGGGCGGGGGCGGATCGGGTGATGTCACCATATACACTGGGCGGTGTGAGGATGGCGATGGCGATTTTGCGTCCGGCGATGCTGGACTTTATTGAAATTACCACCCGTCAGCAGAGTCTGGAATTACGTATGGAAGAAATTTCTGTTTGTAAAAACTCGCAGTTTATTTCCAAGTCATTGGAAGATTCGGGGATACGCAAGCGTTATGGCCTGATAATTGTTGCCGTTAAGAAGGATTCCGGTAAGATGATTTTTAATCCTATGGCCAATTATATTATTGAGGAAGGCGATAGGTTGATTGCCATGGGCGAAGATGAAAATGTAAAGCGTTTTTCTGGGGCGTGTTTAGCATAAAAGGAGTAGATAATGAAAAATAGAAAATTACACTATGCATGGAAATTAGGATTGTTCGTTTCTATCTTTATTTTTATGGGGTGTGTCAGTCACACTCTGTACAGTGTCAATATTTATTATGATGCGGATAAAGCCGCTATTCCTGAATATTTAAAAGCAGATAAAAACTCTAATGCCATTATTTCGGTTGCTGAATTTAATGATGTGCGTAAACTGGATGATCGGCTTGTGATCGGACGTGTGACGGAAACAGACGGCTCAAAAGTATTATTATTACCTAAAAGCGTCAAAGCAACAAAAGCAATTGCCAACGGTATTAAAGAATATTTAAGAAAAGCCGGATACAAAATTCCCAATAAAATTGAACAATGGGATTTAAAAGAACAAAACATACCGCAAGGAATTGCCGACATCATCGTTGGCGGGAATGTAGAAGAACTGGATGTTTCATGTATTAAAGGGTTCCCTACAAATTCCTGTAGAATCAATATTAAGCTGAAATTTGTTTTTGCCGATATTATCAAGAATAAGATATTCTATGAAAGCAGAGTGGAAAGCAGTTATTCAAAGGAATATGCTTTGTTTTCTGAAGAAGCTCTGGGGGAGCAGGCGAGTATTTCTCTGGGTGATGCCATTGAAAAATTATTTACAGAAAAAGTTGTGGCGCTGAAGCTTAAAGAAGCTATCGGACATTAGGGATATGCGCCGGTAGTTCGTGAGGGGGCAAGCCCCTTCACTTGATTTAAGACGTAAACAATATTGAAGTTCTACTGTAATCCCAGCATACCTCTGCGCAACGGCTCGTTTCCGTGCGAGGGCTTGTCGATGATCCATATTCCGAAAAGATATTTTTTAAAGTCCAGTCCTTCAATTGCGGATTTCAGGGTGCCGTTACGATAAATAGACGTGCCTTCGCCTGGTACATAAATTAACCATTGTTGGGCTTAATGATTACTTTGACTGATTGTTTACCGTCTGTTACCAATTGAAAGCCTTTGGCAATTTCTGTTAGGGAAAGCCGGTGTGTAATCAGGTCATCCACTACGATATGACGCCATTCTATTAACTTCATTGCTTCGATAATATCCGGTGGACCGCAATAATAAGAAGTGAGAATAGTGATTTCTTTCATCCAGAAATCGTTGACGGGAACAACAACTTTTTTATCCGGTCCGGGAACGGCGAACAAAACTATTACTCCGCCTTTATCGATGCATTTCCATGCCTGCTCTAGAGCAGAATCGGCGGAAGCGCATATGCAGACAATATCGGCCTTTTTACCGTTTTTTTCTATCAGGTGATCCGCAATATTATCTGATGCGTTGATGGTAATATCGGCTCCCATATGTCCGGCAATTTCGAGTTTTGTTTGGTTGATATCGGCAGCGATGAGTCTGCATCCTTTAGTAAGTGCAAGTTTTACATTGAGTAATCCGGACATACCGCAGCCAATAACCAGCATTGATTGTCCTTTTTTTACATTGGCCAGCCTTTGCGCTCTTATGACGCAGGCCAGAGGTTCGATGAAAGTGCTTTGATCATATGTGATGTTTTCAGGTAAAAGATACGTTCCTTTTTCTATCAGAATTTCCGGAACAAGAATGTATTCGGCAAAACCGCCGGGCAGACGTTCTTTGACTTCCGAACATTGCGGATAATGCCCGTTCCGGCAATAATAGCATTCCATGCAGGGCGCTTTGGGAGCGATAAACACCCGATCTCCAGGCTTATATTTTTTTATAGATTTGCCGGTTTTAACAACTTGAGCGCCTATTTCGTGCCCCTGCACCAGCGGTGCGCGCGGCAGCCGGTACCATTCGACGATATCGCTGCCGCAAATGCCGCAGGAAATGACCTTGACCAGCATCTCCTTGCTTTTGGGTATAGGAGTGGGAATTTCTTCGATACGGATATCTTTGTTGTTATACCAGTACGCGACTTTCATTTATTCTTTTTCAGACTCTTGTAAAGTTCAAAAGCCTTTTTCGGCGTCTCGTTGTTATGAACAACCGCACGTACTGCCTTAATCATGGCGATCGGCGCATCCGACTGGAAAATGTTACGTCCCATGTCCACACCGGCAGCGCCTTTTTGAACGGCATTATAGGCCATGGTCAGGGCGTCAATTTCAGGGATTTTTTTACCGCCGGCCATGACAATAGGTACAGGGCAGGAAGCGGTAACTGTTTCGAAATCTTTTTCCACATAATAGGTTTTGATATAGTGAGCGCCAAGCTCCGCGCATATCCGGCAGGCCAGCCGGAAGTATTTTGCGTCGCGGGCCATATCCTTACCAACGGCGGTTACCGCGAGGGTAGGGATGCCGTAACGATTACCAATATCAACCATTTTGGTCATGTTGATGATGGACTGCCTTTCAAATTCGCCGCCGATAAAAACCTGTACAGCCATGGCGCAGACATTTAAACGGATGGAGTCTTCGATATCCACAGCGATTTCTTCGTTGGAAAGTTCCTTGAGGATGCTTGCTCCTCCCGAAACCCTTAATACTATGGATTGAGAAAGAGATGGCGGTATAACACTGCGCAAAATTCCTCTTGTCAGCATGAGCGTGTCCGCATACGGTGCCAGTGGAAGAATATTGATGTCCACTCTTTCCAGGCCGGTCGTTGGTCCCTGAAAATAACCGTGATCGATAGCCAGCATAACAGTGCGTCCCGAGACAGGATTAAATATCCGGGAGAGTCTGTTTTTCATTCCCCAATCCAGAGAATTAGATCCTTTGAGAAAAAATCCCTGCGTTTGCTGAGGCATGTCGCAGTGAAACATTTTGGCCTCTTTAATTCCTTCCACGTCCGGCATAACTTGTGTTCTCCTTTCACTCGAAAATGCACCTCTAAGTCATTGTTTATATTGTTATTTAAAACTATCCTCATCAAATCCCCCTCAATCCCC
>MAEO01000010.1 GCA_001683985.1 Smithella sp. M82 | reverse complement strand
CCGGCGCAGTCAAACAGAAGGTCGGTTTGGGTGAAGCGCCCTGGGGCAAGTCGGCTGGTATCGAAGGTTTGGCAACAGATGAGGGAGAGGCAAAGGGGCGGATTTTGACGATTTGAAGATACCAACTTAATAAAGAAACCATACGCCTTATTATGCAGGGTTCGACTAAACCTGATTGTGGATGTTTAAGATATTTTTGTTAGGTGAAACCCACATGACGGTATCCGTCACAAAGGAGCATGAAAATCTCCCCTAACCCCTCTTTGCCAAAGAGGGGAATTTCCATAAGGGGAATTGAGGGGGTTTGATATTGAAATTATAAGAGAAACCGTCCCCCTGTGTTAAGTGTGTATAAAGACCAGCATCAAGGGGAAGGGAACTAAGCGGTAACAAACTAAGTAGAATTGCAAATTGAATATTTTAGATAATTTACTGGTAATTGAATTAACTCAGAACATTCCATACACAGGCAGTCATCGGCTCATAGCCTTTACCCTGCATGATGATATCCATATGAATCAGGCTGATTGCGGAAATATCCATGTCGCGCGCGAACACTTTCCCGGCGCGATAAAGTGTTACAAGGTATTTTTTGCATTTATCGCAAACGAAAGCGGCTTCCTGTGTTTTGTTTTCAACATAAAAATATTCCATACCCTGCACAGTTTCTTTTTCACAGTAAGGACAACTTATGCGTGTGAAACGCCAATACTGTCCGCAGGAACTGCAATGTAAAAACCTTTTGCCGCCCTCTTCTTCAATCAGCGCAATCGAAGGAAAAGAACCGCAGATCGGACAATAGCCTTCCTCCCAATCAAACTTATCCAGTGCCTCCGTTATTTCTTTTGCGCGTCTTTCCAGAACAACACGACTAACAAGACTCATTAAAAATGAAGCATTGGATGGTGATATTTTCAAATTATTTTCCCATTCAGCCGCTGTTTTATTTTCACTTTCGAGAGATGCTCTAAAGTAATCCGCCGGATTAATTTTGTCTTCCTGAATCAGCGCTGATATCTTATCAATGGCTTCCGTAAGTTTCGGTATACCTTCTTTAACAGCAGACGCTATGGATAAAGTTACTTCTTTCAACGGCTCTTCCGGCAAAAATAAGTTAACCTGATTAATAACGGGCACACCGGCTTTCAGTTTTTCCTTATCGATAAGCGAGCAATCTATTTTTTTTGAAGAAGACTGCTGGGCCAGTTGCCTCTGCATGATAATAACCGGCGCAAATGCTTTGATAATTTCTTTATTCTCGGGATTCTGCTGGAGCGCGCGATCTATTATATTTTTGATTTCGGATGTTTCATTGGTATTTGTCATTATTTTTTATTTCTTCTTATATAGCTCTCTATCAATTCTTTACAATATGTCATTTCGAAGAAGCGAAGCGACTGAGAAATCTTAAAAATCGTTAAAAAAGATTTCTCCCCGAGCATTCGCCGGGCTTTCGCCTGCGGTCGAAATGACAGAACGCTGATTTAATTAAGTATGCACTGTTTAACAAAAGTTGCGCACACCTTCTATCAGATGTGCGCCACCTCGTCAAACAATCAATATTTGTAAATTTAACTTACTTTTTTTCAATAATAAGTTTGCCTTCATGCTCCAGTTCCTTGACCCATTTCGGATGCAGCATTCTCAATACCGGCAGCTCCATCTTCCCGCTGATCATCGCCGATACACTTCCGGGATTACCGATGGTGCCCAAATACAGGTGCACAAAGAAAAAAGCAAAGATCACCGCAAAGCCAAATACATGAAGCACATAAACCCAGTCCAGCAGATATGCCCCGAAAGGAAATTTCTCCGG
>MAEO01000105.1 GCA_001683985.1 Smithella sp. M82 | reverse complement strand
GGGGAGTCATTACTGGTTTACGCCGGAAGAAGGCGGCAAGGTAAGTAAAACCCAACTGACCCAGTTCGGTCGCGCCATGCAACAATTAGGGATTGAGATGATTCCTGCCTATTCTCCGGAAGCCAGAGGAAGAAGTGAAAGAATGTTCCGTACTCACCAGGATCGATTAACCAAAGAACTTGCCGCTCAAAACATTACCAGCATGGAAGCGGCAAATCTTTACATAAAGAATGTCTATCTGCCGGCGTACAATAAAGAGTTTAAACAAAAATCTCTGGAAGAAGGTTCTGCTTTTATCCCTTGGGCAGGGGCAAATATTAAAGATACGCTTTGCGAACATTACGAACGAACGGTGAGTTCTGATAATTGCGTAAGCTTTGAAGGAAAGACGCTACAGATTCCCCCGGACAAGTATCGTTGTCATTACGTCCGGGTAAAAGTTAAAGTGCATCGATATCTAAACGGTGCCTTGGCTATTTTCCATGGACCAAGAAAACTTGCTGATTATGATGAATATGGACATCTGAAAACAAAGAAAAAAGATAAGGTAGCGTAAGTCCGCCGCTTGCCAATACATGAGGAATGAGGCTTTAAAATATACTTCCCGCCCATTTCCTGGTGTATAATTAAAAGTGGACATATCACGTGCTACAAAATAGGACTTTTCTATTTGCTACTAACA
>MAEO01000104.1 GCA_001683985.1 Smithella sp. M82 | reverse complement strand
CTTTCATCATCATCCGTTTATGCACAATGATCCTTTTATGGAATTGAAAGATGCCCGTGATTTACTTCGTACAATTTACAGTAGAGTTGATGTAGTTATGTTTGGCCATAAGCACGTATCACAACTGTGGAAACTCCGAAACGGAATTCCATATATATTGGCATCTGATAATACACCGGGGAAAACATTTGCACGTGAACTTGAAATAACTGATACAACAATAGCAGTTCAGGATGTTCCAATCGCTTGAACTTGCGCATCTAACAAGGCAAATGCAGCCGACGCCAAAAAACGGCGCCGCTGATTTTTTCGTTAGACTATTAATCAGGATAAAACAAGAGACTTTCAATTATGCCAATAATCAGCAAATTTCTGGGTATCGTTATAATGATGTATTGGGACGACCATCTTCCACCACATTTTCATGCCAAATATGGTGAGCATGAAATTACCGTCAATATTCCTGATGGAGTGGTAGAAGGCAGATTTCCTAAAAGAGCACTGCGACATGTTTTAGAATGGTATGAGTTACACAAAGATGAGTTAGCAGAAGATTGGGAACTTTGTCGTGAGAAAGGAATACCAAAACCAATTGAGCCATTGGAATAGAAAGGGGTAGAGAGATGATATTACATGTGATAGATGCAAAGTATTTAGGTGGATACAAAGTAGAAGTCTCCTTCAATGATGGCAGAAAAGGGATCGTTGACTTGAGTGATGTCTTAGAAGGTCCTGTTTTTCAACCATTGAAGGAGAAGTCTATCTTTGCACAACTCAAGTTGGATAAAGAACTGGATACAATCTCATGGCCAAATGGTGCTGATATAGCCCCAGAATATCTATATTTTCAGGCATTCAAAGACGATCCTGAACTACAAAAACAATTTAAGAAATGGGGCTATATGGTCTAACAAATCACTCCAGCGGATGGCTTACAGCCACCGCTGATTCCAGTCGTTCTCGGCGACTGCGTCGCCGAGAATCGCGGCGCTGACTTCGTCAAGCGCCTTGCCCTGGCGCCTTGCGCCAGAACAAGGCGCTGACCCGACTGCGCTTCTCGGAGCCTCAGGGTGCAAGCACCCTGCGTCTCCTGCGATGCTCGCGGGTCAGCCGCCGCGATTAGGGTGATAGCTTCGGGGAGCTGAAGGTGTTATTATTAGGGCAAATATCAAGTACCAAGAAAGGAGTAAAACGATGCGCGTGAGCGATATTTCTGAAATCAAAAAATTGAGCACACCGGAAAAGATCCTCTTTGTTGAGGATTTGTGGGATAGCATCGCTTCGGATGAATCTGTGGTGCCTGTCCCTCAGAGCCATATGGAGGAGTTGGACACAAGGCTCAAAAGGTATGAGGCTGCTCCAGGAAACCTTTTATCTCTTGAGGAACTTCGGACAAGAATAGAAAGAAGGAAATGAAGTACACGTTGCGTTTCGTTCCTGAAATTGAGGAAGATATTATGTCTGGCTCCACATGGTATGGAAGCTAAGTCACCGGGCCTTGGCGAGGAATTTCTTCGGATATTTTATGCCTACGCCGTTGAGATTACTCGCAATCCTCTGCTTTATCCAAGGGTTCATGGCAGATTCCGACGCTGTCTTCTTAGGAGATTTCCGTACGCCGTATACTTCACAAGAGAAGACGACCAGATCATAGTGTTTGGACTTTTCCATTGTGCTCGTGATCCTCGTACTATTAGAGCGAAACTGAAAGGGCGAAAAGAACCAAAAGAAACCCTAACAAGTCGCTGAACTGGACGGCGGAATAGCGGGGTTGATTTTTCTTGATGCGCTGTGGCCGCCGCCAGTTAGCTCGCCGTTGTGTGATTAGCCAACCGTTTCGAGTATCCACTTTTGCCCTTGACAATGATACCAATAATGATACTATAATAGCATGACGAAAATCGATGACTTGCTATTAATATTGCAACGAAATCCGAAGGATGTGAGATTTTTGGATTTATGCAGAATATGTGATCATTATTTCGGTGAGCCACGTCAGAAAAAAAGCAGCCATCGAATTTATAAGACACCCTGGCAAGGAGACCCAAGGGTAAATATTCAGAATAATAAAGGAAAGGCCAAGGCATATCAAGTAAAGCAGGTGCTTTTGGCTATTGAAAAACTGGAGGTTAGCCATGGCCCAAAAAAATGATAAATACACTTACCGGGTTACCTGGTCTGAAGATGATAATGAGTATGCAGGCCTATGTGCTGAATTTCCCAGCTTAAGTTGGCTGGCTGATACACCGGAAAAGGCTTTAAAAGGAATCCGAAAAGTTGTGGCTGATATATTATTGGACATGGGCAAAAACGATGAACCTATTCCTGAACCTATTGCAAGCAAGCATTTCAGCGGAAAATTCATGGTCAGGGTTCCGCCCGATGTTCATCGGAAATTGGCCATACAAGCTGCTGAATCTGGTGTAAGCCTTAATCGCATTGCCAGCTCTAAATTGAGCCAATAATCGGCACACAACCACCGCGTCCAGGGGACGGCCAGGAGCATGCCGCCCCTGACGCAGGCGTTAGGTCGAGATTGCAGGAGTCTATGTGCCAGAAGTGGACGGCAGAAAGAGGGGTGGATGATGGGTTCAAATGAACCGGAGAGAAAAGAAATCCCAGACGATTTCTTAAAGATAAGCTCTCTTCTAAGATCAATGCGAAACAACACTCTTGCAAAAGCGAAAGAGTTCGGGTGGGGGACCCTTTTTCTGAGTATAGGAAAGCAGGAGTCTTGCCAGAAAAATATGAATAGGGGATGAACTGCGCTTTTGACACCTTTTGTGAAATGGGCGATGAAAGTATCTTATACGTTCAAAAACTGTATGAAGAGATGAGAAAGGACACGAACAAATTTAGAATTGTACGAAATACGTCATCTCCAGATTACCTAAAAGACTTACCGGGATTCGCGTGCCAATCGGGAATATATGCTCTCTTCGGGATAACATTGCCGGGATTTGTTGACGTTCAAGATTCGCTCATAAACAGAGTCAGGCGAGCATTCATTAGCAATTTCTTCTTCAATTTATTATTGATTGTCAATTCCTTCAATCATGGCGGAGAAGCAACCGGTTATGACAAGAAACTTTTACTATGGAAAATTGACTTCAAGGAATTCATAGAGAAGTCAGATAGACTGGTTAATAAGCTGCTTTTTGTTAAATCTAAAGGGAAAGAGTATTTTGATATCCTGCCGTTCCAAGGCCTGACAAACGGATACGTTCATTGTTTAGGTGGTTTTGAGATAGAATTGTCGGAAGCGACGTTTGACGAAATTATCATCATGATTTCTGAAGCTGAAAAAGAGAAATACTTTAAGGAGGCAGAGGAAATCACTGAGGAGGAGGCAAACAGTATAAGCGTGCCCAGGGAATACATTGAGGGAAAACCTGCGTATCGAGAGGGCGAGGTGATTTGTATCCTGGAGGATTCTTGCAATTGGAGAAAAATAGATGCACTCAAATATACGGATGACAGAGTCCATGCGTTAGAGGATGGTCTCCAGAAAATAGTCGACGTCTTAGATACCACAGAGAAACAAGCTGTTTCAAGAGAAGGATTGAAGAAGGTTTCAACACTTGTTGACAACTTGGAGTTATACTTGGAGAACCAGAGTTATATGGCGCCCCAACTAAGAAGCGAACTCCTGAACCGAGCGACTGAACTTACATACAAATTGGAAATGGCATATAAACAAGCGCGATTGCACGAGATAGAGTCAAGGTTGGACAGAGCCAGTCAGGTGGTGGTTTCATGGAGAGAGAAGATCATCAGATTACGGACATGACCTACCCTGTCGTTCCAGTTGATGCCGAAAAGACACGGCCCAACTGAATTTCCCGTTCGGTCAATAACAAACAATAGGAGAAGATGATGAAGGCAGAATTTACAGCAATAATAGAAGCAGCACCCGAGGGTGGCTTCTGGGCTATCTGTCCAGAGGTGCCTGGTGCCAACGGACAAGGCGAGACAATAGATGAAGCCAAAGCTAATTTACGACAGGCTATTGAGTTGATTTTAGAAGATCGCAAGACTGACATTCTCCGTGGGTTGCCGAAAGATGCAATTCAAGATACGGTGACGATTGGATGAAACGACAAGACCTGGAGCGAAGACTGAGAATTGCGGGTTGCTATTTGAAACGTGAAGGCGCTTCTCATTCACTTTGGATAAATCCAAAGACCGGCGTGATAGAAGCTGTGCCCCGGCACACTGAGATTAAAGAACCGTTGGCAATAAAGATTTTGAGGAATCTTGATGCTGATTAAGCGACCGAACAAGCCACTTCAGCCGACCTCGTAAACTCGGCGGCTGAGCTTTTCGTTAGACCATAAAAAATGATAAAATAACGTATGGAATTTGAATGGGATCCAGATAAATCCGAAGTCAACCTCAAAAAACATGGTGTCTCTTTTCATGAGGCGTCAACAGTATTTGGTGATCCACAGGCGATAACCTTCAACGATCCTGACCATTCCATTCGCGAACATAGATTCCTGACTTTTGGATATTCCAGAATGAGCGAGTTATTGGTTGTCGTTCACACGGAACGGTATGGAAAAACAAGAATAATAAGCGCAAGGCGCTCAACAAGACAAGAAAGGAAAATATATGAAGAAGGTTAAACATGAAGAAATGCGTAAAAATTATAAGCGGGAAGATTTGGGAAAAGGAATAAGAGGCAAATATTTTGAGGAATACAAAAAAGGAACGAATCTTGTTCTTCTCAGTCCTGATGTGGCAGCAGCGTTTCCCGATGACGCCTCAGTCAATGAAGCCCTGCGTAGTTTGATGAAAATAGCACGACAAGCAATAGGTCTAACAAGGCGCTCCACCTGACCGCTATTCCGCTGCGCTCCATTGCCGCCAGTGAACTTGATCGTTAGGCGTATAAATTATAAAGGTGAAAATCTTGTGTATTTTGAGATAATAGGAGAAATTAAGGATATTGAAACCATTGCCATAGGGGGAAGAATACGAGATATAATGCGGATTCAGAAACAATTTGGTCATGGAAGATGGCGTAAGCTTAAAGGTATTGGAAAGGTTCGTCTTGAAAGCGGAAGGATATGCAATGCCGAATTGCACTGGTACGAAGCCCATGGCATTGGCAGAAAGAAAATGAAAATCAAGAGGATTTTGGATTAAAAATATGGATAGAGAAAAGGAAAACCGGATATTTGCGCTTTGCATAGGAAATAAAGACTGTGAAGATTTGGAAATACGCAAGATTTATCAAGTTCTTCCGGACGACAATGCCAAAAAGGAAGGATATATTAGAGTTATTGACGAATCCGGTGAAGACTATCTTTACCCCCAGTCCTATTTCATTGTTGTCCGATTACCTCGCGAAGCGCAAGAGGCTCTGATAGTAGCAAGGTAGATATTTGAATTTGCCCAACAAGGCGCTCCAGCCGACCGCTTAACCGCTGCGCGGTTTCGCGTCGGCTGAGCTCAATCGTTAGCGGTACAAAACGAAAGGAGGAAGAGAATATGAAACCCACATGACGGTATCCGTCACAAAGGAGGATGAAAATGGTCAAGTTCCTATAGACTTCACCGCAGGGGAGCAATTTAGGGACAGGAGCAATTTAGGGACAGTATACTTAATTCACTTTCCATAGAGCAATTTAGGGACAGTATACTTAATTCACTTTCCATATCTTTAATTTTGTATACTGTCCCTCGAATTGACCCCTCGAATTGACCCCCTCGAATTGACCGGATTTAAATGTTGGGCATCAAAAGAAAAACTTAAACATACGAGGAAGATGAAAAATGGAAAAGGATGTTGAAATAAAGTTTACTGATATTGGGATTGAGGAAGAAGAGAGGTTTGCAGGGCAACATGTGGCTATTGTCGAGGGCAAGGTAGAGGGATGGGGAAGTAATGTCAAAGAGGCGTTTGATATGGCTAGAAGAAAGTTTCCTCAAAAAGGAAGTGAGGAAGTGTTGTTAAGGTTCATCCCACAGGAAGGTTTGTTGGTTTTATGAAAAGCTACATCTTCCACTATCGGAAGGAAAAGACTAAAGAAGGTGAGATAGTCTATAGGCCAGTAGCCTATGTGCATCTTAAAGGCAGGGATGGAAACTGGTATCTTTTTGACCCATATATCGACTCAGGTGCAGACCTCTGTTTGTTCACAAGATCAGACTGCAATCTCTTGGGATATGAATTGAAAGAGGGAAGGGAGAGGCTTATTGGGGGAGTTTCTGGAGGCTTAATAAGGACATACATTCATCAGGTTCTCTTGAGGATTGGAGAAATTGAACTTATGGCAGAGGTTGCTTTTGCAGAGTTAGAGGAGGTTCCAAGACTACTTGGCAGAAAGGATATTTTTAATCGCTTCCAAGTAAACTTTGATGAGGAGGAGCTAAAGATCCACTTTACTCCAAAGGAGAAAGGGGTAAAATAAATAGATCAAAGAAGATAGAGGTAATGGGTAGCAATTTCTTAGAGACAGGGATAGCAACCAATAAAAGCCTAACAAGGCGCTGCACCGGACGGCAATTCCGCTTCGCTTCATAGCGGCAGGTGAGCTTGGTCGTTATGATCAGAGGAAGTTAAAACATGTGAGCAATTTAGGGAGCAATTTAGGGACAGTATACTTAATTCACTTTCCATATCTTTAATTTTGTATACTGTCCCTCGAATTCGCGTCCCTCGAATTCGCTTCCTTTCATCATCATCCGTTTATGCACAATGATCCTTTTATGGAATTGAAAGATGCCCGTGATTTACTTCGTACAATTTACA
>MAEO01000103.1 GCA_001683985.1 Smithella sp. M82 | reverse complement strand
GGCGGTGTGATCGGTGGTTCGTTGCTTCATTACTTTATCCACGGGCCGCACAGACCGCACCCGGAACACTATAGTCAAAACGATAAGAAGCAGGGAGGTGCTTAATATGAGTAAAGAACTGGTAAAAGTTACATCAGCATATGAAAGATTTGTACACTGGATGCTGGCCATCTCCTGCCTTCTTCTGTGTTACACCGGACTGGGGATGATGTACAAAGAGCTCAACTTTTTAGGCGTCATTTTCGGCGGACTGAAAGGATTGGCCACTGTCCATGACATTATGGCCATTGTGTTTGCCATATCATTGGTATTGGTGATCCTGATGTGGTGGAAAGAAGCGGGAATATTTGTTTTTCCGGAAGACTGGGAATGGATTAAGGCGGCAGGCGGATACCTGTGGCATCTGGACCACGTACCGGAGACGGGCAAGTACAATCCGGGTCAGAAGGCGTTTTTCCTGACGGTGGCATTATTTGGATTATTGATGATCTGTACGGGTTTTTTCATGTGGTATCCGGAGAAATTTCCTTTCGGGGCATATCTGCTGGACTGGGTTTATGTGCTTCATGTATTTGGCTTTGCGGTGATCTTTGC
>MAEO01000102.1:1334-7939 GCA_001683985.1 Smithella sp. M82 | reverse complement strand
CATCGTGAGGCAGATAAAAGAGAAGATGGAAAGTCTGCTACTGATCGGCAGCGTTTTGAAAAGCGGATCAAGAGGCTGAATGGGAGTTAGAAATGACCGTCACTGAGACAATAACATGTTTATGCGATATTTTGCAAAATGTGCTATAATGCAGGTCAAATTGGGGCGCCGCCCAGCCGGTTCGGCCTATTAGGGGGGAGGCGGGCAGATAGAGCGTTGCCAAGACAATGAAAAGGAGTAGAAGTGGAATACGTAAATCAGAATAGCCTTGAAAAGGCACTTTCAAAGACAGAAGCTGACGCTGATGCAACATTAAAAGCCGCCAATGCGGTCGTCAGTTCATTAAAGAAATTACGAAGTTCGATCAAAGCGGGCAGCCTCCGAGAGTTGAAAAGAACGATCGATTCTTCGGAGGAGGCGATTGCTGCATTAAAACAACAATTTTCGAATACAAAAGATGGATGGAATTTCGATGCGGAAAACTATATCGGCAGCAGGGCCTATCTCGAAGAAATATTGGAAATGTCTAAATCATTAGGGGTAACAATTTTTGAGCAGGATGAAAGATTATATTGTTATCCTTTCCTTATCCGCATTGTGCCTAATGAGCTTGCAGTCCAAATTGACAAAGCAAAAGAGAAACGCATAAGACCATCAACCCTTGTCACTCATCTAAAATCCCTGCAAAACAAACCCGTCAGGTTCAAACCTGAAGCGTTTCTGGAAAGCTTGTTCTTGGCATATGACACTCTCATAAAGAGTCGCGGCAGGGGCCAAGTCGGTAGAGGAAGCGTCGTAACTCTTCGTGAGATATACAAATTGTTGACGCTTCTGCCTGGGCAAACCAAGGAATACTCACTTCAGGAATTTGCCAGAGACATTTATCTCCTTGATCGAAGCGGCGTCACAGAGACAAAGAAGGGATGCTGCGTCACAATGCCGGGAGTAAGTTCTGGAATGAGAGGGACTGCCGGCGCAATTCGAGTCATTACGCAGGAAGGTCGGGACAAGCTTTATTACGGCATTTCTTTTTCAGAGGCTAAGGAGGCATAACCTATGTCATACATCACACAGGATGAATGGATGGACACGATTCGCAGAGAATATCTACATTCTTTCATTAAACGTGGCGGCGCGGCGGTGAAATTTGTTGTGCCGATGGAAGGTATCGACCATCGCCAACTGCTTAATCTTGTACGTAAAGCGGCAGAAGAGGAAAATTATCTTTTTGCCTCCGTCGATGCCATATCGACAAAGATTCACATGATCGACAAGTTGTTCCACACGGTCGCTCGCCAAATTGATTGGGATGATTTATCTCTTGCCTTTGTGAGAGAGATTTTTGCCCAAAATGGATATGCGCTTCCAATGCATGGTGAAGACTTTGCTTTTTCAAATATTGCAGCAATCAATAATCGGGAGGAAATATTTTTACGCAGAGAAGTGCATGCATGGTTCGAAGAGAGAATATTTCATGATTTTGATATGAGTCAGGAATTCCGCATCGCTATGATCCGCCTATGTTTAGAGCAGCTTGACTTGGCGGGACCATCGGCATTTTTAAGTAATGCGGTCAAAGAGTGGCTGCGTGGTGAACTGCGCTTAATTTCGGCGTTGAAAGACGCCCTTATTTTTCAAAAGATTGCCAGACACAATGCCAGGCACATGCTGTTTTCTCTCGTACGATGGTTAAGGGTAAACGGCAAAAGCGGTCTGGTCCTTGTGCTCGATATTACCCGCTATCTCGTCTCCCGGAAATCGAAAAATCCTGATGATGGTTTTTTCTATTCTGTTCCTGCCCTACTTGACGTCTATGAAGTTCTTCGTCAGTTTATTGACGGCACGGACGAGATGGAAGGTTGTCTCATCGTTGTTCTTGCGCCAAAGGAATTCCTCGATCTGGATGACAGACGGGGGCTTGGAAGCTATGATGCCTTGAAATTGAGGCTTTGGGATGAGGTCAGAGACAAGCAAAGACCAAATCCTTTGGCATCCTTGGCGCGCCTGGGAAATAGTGATAGGAATCCAGTCAATAAAGTATTTGGAGAGGTGCAATCATGTGCATAGACGAACAGATCATAAATCAGCGTGCCATTGAAGCCCTGCGCAATGGCGTTCCGAATCGAGATGCTGTGACGGTTTTGGGATGCAATCAGTGGGAAATAGAAGAAAAATTTCAACAAAAACTGGAATCCACTCAGAGCGCGATTGATGGCAATGGCAAAAACGATGGATTGCTGGTTGCCGGCGATTTTGGTTCCGGCAAGTCGCATCTTCTCGAATACCTAAAGCATCTTGCACTGGAACGGAATTTCGTTTGCAGCAAGATTGTCATCAGCAAAGAAACCCCTCTGTTTGATCCGGCAAAGTTATATCGTGCCGCAGCCGAAGCGGCAATAGTGCCCGGCAAACGGGGCAGCGCCATGACGGAAATTGCCACGGCCCTGAATCCCCGGGAGCATGTCTATGCGGATTTTTACGGGTGGCTGCATCAGCAATCAGATTTAAATTCCATATTTGCGGCTACTCTTTTTCTATACGAACGTATGTCAAATGACCCGGAACTGAGCAACCGCATTATCCGGTTTTGGTCGGGTGACAAATTCGGTTCAAGTGAAATTAAAAAATACCTTCGGGCATGCAGGGAGCCGGTAACCTACAAGATTGAGAAAATTCCGGTGAGAGAGCTAGCGCTGCAAAGATTTAGGTTTGCAGCTCGTTTAATTCTGGCCGCCGGATATGCCGGCTGGGCGCTATTGATTGATGAAACGGAATTGATAGCTAAATACTCACTGGTGCAGAGGGCAAGATCCTATGCCGAATTGGCGCGCTGGATGGGAAAGATTGAAGATTATCGATGTACAGGAATAACATCAGTATTTACGATTACACCGGCCTTTCAAAGCATTGTACTGGAAGAAAAAGATGACCTTGAAAAAGTCCCAAACAGGTTGAGAGCGAAAGGCGCGGAAAGTGATCTCCTTTTGGCCAGCCAGGCCGAGAGGGGAATGCGGATTATTCAAAATGAATCGATCCGATTAAAATCCCCAGACAGCGAAGCTTTAAATCAAACTTATGAAAAAATACGGGCTATACATGCTAAGGCCTATGAATGGACCCCATCGCAAGTGCCCACTATAGAGCGGATGACAACAACTCGAATGCGTCAATATGTTAAAGGGTGGATTACAGAATGGGATCTAAAACGTCTCGATAAAACGTATAAACCCGACATTGAAGTCGAACACATCAAACAAGATTATACGGAGGATAAGGAATTAGAAGTAGAAACTGAGGAGACATCAGATAACAGCAATGAAAAGCCATTGTAAAAGACGGGAGGTTGCATGAAATGCCCATCCCTTATCATGACGCTGATGAGCTGAAGGATTTGGAGCTTGCCGGATATCTTAAAATTCAAGCTACCCAAGATTCATCCGGTTACCTGGCCGCATTATTTTTGATCAATGCACGCGGTGAGCCGATAGAATTTACCTATAACCGAATAGAAACTCCTCACACATTTTTATGGCGACAGGCAGATATTCGTCGTCATGCAATAAAAAAAATAACTGTCACGTTGCTCTCTTTATGTCCGAAAGCGCCGCGTTTGCTTCTTTGTCTCGCTGAAGAGGTAAGCAGCGAGATATTTTGTCAGGATATTCAATTATCGATTCCAGTCTGCAGAATAGCTCCGACCATTAAAGCCCAGCCGTATTCGGCAACCGAAATCCAGGAGAGAATAGAAGCGGAAGAACCCATAAACCTCTTCTGGTATCCGGCGAGGCCATCCGACGGATCGACGGAATTGAGCCTGTTGCAGACGTTGTCATCGAAGGGCTTACTCATGGAACCATTCGAAAGGGCGCTTATAGGACTTGAGGAAGCCTATCCAGACAAAGGAAAATAATGAAGGACGAATTTTGTGGCGAATATCCGGCAGAACAAACGCGATCGACTTTCAGTCTGCGACATTCCGAATCCGCTGACAAAGCTGCTGAATCAGAGATACCCCTTTCCAAACGCTTAGCTTATCTACTCCAACCACCAACCGATGTTTTGTTATCGCATATTGGTCCATTAGAATGGCCTGGTTCTTTGTTCGACTACCAAATTGAAGGAATTAAGGCTCTACTATCAAGAGATGCTTTGTTACTAGCGGATGATATGGGCCTCGGAAAAACAATACAAGCGATCGGCGCATTACGTATTCTTTTTCTTCAAAGCCGAATCGAGTCATGTCTGATAATTGTTCCGGCGAGTCTGGTCGGGCAGTGGCGCAAGGAAATTCACCTTTGGGCTCCGGAATTGCGCATCTCCACTATCAGAGGTACAGTGGCAGAGCGCACATGGCAATGGGCAACGCCGGCGCATATTTATCTGACGAGTTATGAAACCTTCAGGTCCGATTGCACGGACAATTTACAATCACCCCCCCGTCGTCGTATGTGGGATGTTGTCATTCTTGATGAAGCCCAGAAAATTAAAAATCGGGATGTGGAAATCAGTCGCAAATGTAAACTATTGCAACGACAGAGGGCTTGGGCGCTTACAGGCACTCCCCTGGAAAATCGAGAGGATGATCTTGCCTCAATTATTGAATTTGTTTCCACTCTCAAAGAGGGTGAGACACCTCCACGGCACAAGCCGGGCCTGGAACTTCAAGAATTACACAGAAGCTTACAGCTTCGCCGTAAGAAGCGCGACGTGCTCCCGCAACTCCCGCCTAAAATTGTTAGTCAAATATCTCTGGCATTGGATGGGGTTCAACGAGATTGTTATGAGCGAGCTGAAAAAGAAGGCATCATCCAATTGAAGGAAAGTGGGGAATCTGTCAGAATCGAACATGTTTTGGCGCTCATAACGAAATTGAAGCAGATATGCAATTTCTGCCCGATTGATGGCGGCTCTGTCAAGTTTGATGATGTTTTAGAGAGATTAAATATTATTGTATCCGAGGGATATCGTGCTCTAATATTTACTCAATTCACGGACTCAACCTACGGGGCAAATGCTTTAGCGTCGAGGCTTGAAGAGTATAACCCGCTTCTTTTTATCGGCGATCTGTCTCCAGTACAACGTGATTCCATCATAAATAAATTCAAGAAAAACCAAGATCATAAAGCGCTCATCCTTTCGCTACGCGCAGGCGGCCAGGGGTTGAATTTACAGGACGCTTCTTATGTTTTTCACTTTGATCGATGGTGGAATCCTGCCGTTGAGCGCCAGGCTGAAGGTAGAGCGCATCGCCTTGGTCAAACCTTTCCCGTTAATGTTTATAAATATATCATTGAAGCAACGATTGAGGAGCGGATCGAAAAAATATTGTCGGAAAAACAGCTTCTTTTTGATGAGATCGTGGATAGTGTTTCTATTGATCTGAAATCAAAATTGACGAGCGAAGAGC
This sequence comes from Smithella sp. M82, assembly GCA_001683985.1. Lineage (GTDB taxonomy): Bacteria > Desulfobacterota > Syntrophia > Syntrophales > Smithellaceae > Smithella. Next base: position 2,532 of record MAEO01000102.1, on the reverse strand, counting down.
TTTTCGGTTTGTTTGGTCTTGTCCCACCTGATCATCTCAAACAACATAAGCGTAAAACATCTTTTAAAGGAAATTATGGAGAAATGACCGGCGTAGAGTTCGGGGAGCATGTCAAGCATCTACTACAGCAAAGGAAGTGGAATGTAGAGAGCACACTTTTAACACGTGATGGCGGTGTTGACCTGATAGCAAGGCGTAACGACGATATTGGCGTAGAAATTACTCTTTATATTCAGTGCAAGAACCACGTGTCGCCGGTGGGTGTTGATGTCATAAGAGAACTAAACGGGGTGCTGCCTAAGGGTGCGATAAGCATAAGAGGAATTGTTGTCTGTCCTAGTGGATTTACTGCCGATGCGATTAATTTCGCGAAAGATCGCAGCATTAGCCTTTGGGATCGTCATCATCTTTTTGAACTTTTTCAATCTGGATGCTGTGAAAAATGAGAACGTATTTCAGCAAGGGCTGGAATGACCTGAAAGATGATAATGTTGTTTTTATGATCGCCAGATTAATAACAAGCGCATGCAACCGACTTGCAGGGACGTCCTTATTCAGGCCTGGTCCTGCTTCCAAAAGGCGAGTTACGAGAAAGGGACAATTCGGCATATACCTGCAAGCGGCTGATGCGCGGCGTTGAACTAAACCGCTCACGCGGTAGCTATAGAAGCAGCGCCGATAGAGATGATTCATTTAAGCGGCATCAAGTTTCTTTTTGAGAAGACCCTGAAACGGAAATGGATCATCTTTAATCTTGTGCGGCCCCAAAAGAGAACAAAGCTTCCGGTTGTTCTGAGTTCCGAAGAAACTAAACACCTCCTGTCTCTTGTCCGGCTGCCCAAGGCCCGCATGGCGCTGACTGTGATCTACGCTTGCGGCCTGCGCCTTAACGAGGGGCTTCATCTGAAGGCACAAGACATTGACAGTGAGCGGATGCTAATTTAGATTCGCAATGGCAAAGGTGGAAAGGACCGGCATGTTCCCCTGCCGGAGCGTCTGCTTATACTAATTTGCATTCAAAGGGATATTAATAATCCAATTAAAGCCAGTAAGAGACGCAACCAAATCATGTGATTTTTCAAGTCGCGCAAGGCTATAAACCAGTTGATCTTCTACTGCGTTCATTGAACCGAAGACCTTATTCGCAAAGTCTTTTTCCCGCATTTCTTCCCACAGATGTTCCGACGGGTTGATCTCT
>MAEO01000102.1:968-1324 GCA_001683985.1 Smithella sp. M82 | reverse complement strand
AACATTTTATTGCAATATTCAGAAGGCCTCCCGATTACAGAAATCAAAAAAATGGTTCACATCAGCAGACCGACGATTTATACTAATTTGCATTCAAAGGGATATTAATAATCCAATTAAAGCCAGTAAGAGACGCAACCAAATCATGTGATTTTTCAAGTCGCGCAAGGCTATAAACCAGTTGATCTTCTACTGCGTTCATTGAACCGAAGACCTTATTCGCAAAATCTTTTCCCCGCATTTCTTCCCACAGATGTTCCGACGGGTTGATCTCCGCACAATAAGGTGGCAGCAATTCTATTCTCATATTTTGAGGGCATTCGCCCCCCTACGCCGGTATCTTCAAATCCTTTGCA
>MAEO01000102.1:0-958 GCA_001683985.1 Smithella sp. M82 | reverse complement strand
GCACAATAAGGTGGCAGCAATTCTATTCTCATATTTTGAGGGCATTCGCCCCCCTACGCCGGTATCTTCAAATCCTTTGCCCTATGCCACGCTGCGCCATCCATAACCATAATCACAAATTCCTCTCTATGCCTTTGAGCTGCCTCATCAAGAAACAGGGACATGAGAGCAGCATTTACTTCCGGCAAAATCAGGGAGTCCATGATGCCGTCATGAGGACTAACGGCTGCATAAGCATACGTATACTCTCTGACAAGCTGACAACCAACTACAGGCCGGATATCTGCCGGAACCCAGCGCCTACGTGGATCACTGATTCTACCAAAACGAGCTTCATCTTGAAACATCAGGCGAACTCTTCGGCCTTCCTTTGCTTGCTTGGCTGCTTCTTCGCCAACTACTAACGGAAAGTTTTTTTAAATGCCTCCTGCTTATCAAGATCAGCTTTAGGGTGACGACGATAAGGGGCAATCTTTCTCCAATCGTGGCGGGCAAGCATTCGGTAAACGGTCGGCTTCGGAACCTTCCAACTGTTCATAAGCCAATTTTATCTCATTTACCACAAGAATGCTGCCATCTCCGGCCTTGTCGAAAAACCTATTCAGCAATTTCTTCTCTTCTTCTTTGCTGAGATTTTCTCTATGGCGGCCTCCACGACCAACACCTTTAAAGATTTTGTCTCCATCTTTGTAATACTGAGCGTGAACACGTCTCACCGAACTGACGTTCCAGCCTATCAAGTCGGCGATATCCGGCGCGGGCAAATTCTTTTTCACTCGCATCCGCACACATTGGATTCGTTGAAATTCTGATTTGCTGCTTGCTCTTTTTAATAATCCTGGTAAATCTTTTACGCTCTCTTGAGGAAATCCTCGTGGTGTACGCATAATCCCTCCTGGTAAAATTATGACCAGGAAGAATTATACACATTAATATCTTTTTGCCTGCAACTTAGTAT
>MAEO01000101.1 GCA_001683985.1 Smithella sp. M82 | reverse complement strand
TGGGAGAACCAAAAAACGATGGGCAAAAGCCAATTTTGGCTGCGTGGGATGAAAAGCAAATAGCGTGCCACGGATTCAGGATGATTGTTAAAAAAAATCCGGACGAATTTCAGAATTACCTTTCCGATGCTTCCAATTATCGGGGAACAGCCGAGGCTGTATATCTGCCGGAAAACGAGGAAGAAGTAATTGAATTAGTCAAACAATGCAATCTTGACAAAACAAGAATGACTGTGTCCGGCAATGGGACGGGACTAACCGGAGCACGCGTACCTGAGGGCGGTATTGTAATTTCCATGGAAAAGATGAACAAAATGATAGAACTCAATGAAAGTGAAAAATATCTGCGTGTTCAGCCGGGAATGATTTTAAAAGATTTGCAGGATTATGTGGGGGGGAATAAATTATTTTATCCACCAGATCCGACGGAGAGAAACTGCTTCATCGGTGCTACAGTAGCGACAAATTCTTCAGGTGCCCGCAGCTTTATGTACGGACCGACCCGCGATTATGTCATCGGTATGAGAATTGTTTTTCCATCGGGTCAAACAATTTCCATTAAAAGAGGGGAAATAGTTGCGTCCGATTATATTTTTTCTTTTTCATCGGATCAGGGAACGAAGTATACATTTTCGATTCCACGTTTTGAAATGCCCGATACAAAAAATGCCTCCGGTTATTATTGCAGAGCAAATATGGACCTGATTGATTTGTTTATCGGCAGCGAAGGAACTCTGGGTATTATTACCGAATTAACACTCAAGCTCCTTGCGCTTAATGAAAATATTCTTTCGTGTGTTGTTTTTTTTGAAAGAGAAGAAGATGCTTTCAATTTTATTGCTGAAGCCCGTGCCATTACAAAAGCAGGCTCTTTCGGCGAGACAATCAAAATTTCAGCTCGGGGACTGGAATTTTTCAACAAGCTTACGTTGGACTTTCTTCGCGAAGATTATCATGCAATTCCGGAACATTCATGTTCGGTCTGGTTTGAACAGGAATTAACGGGCAACGAGGAAAAGTTAAAAGAAATGTGGCTTAAGTTAATGCAAAAGCATAACGCCGATGTAAAAACGTCATGGCTGGCAGTCAATAAAAAAGAACAGGAAGAATTCAAAAAATTTCGCCATGCAATTGGTTCTAAAGTAAATGATTTTGTCGCCCGTCGCGGATTACGGAAGATTGGAACAGATGTTGCTGTGCCTGCCGAAGTGTTCCATTCCTTCTATCAATGGATGATTGGACTTGTGGAACAAAATAGCTTGGAATATGTAGTTTATGGGCATTTGGGCAACTGTCACACACATCTAAACATGCTGCCTAAAGATCAGGAAGAATTTGTCAAAGCAAAAACAATATACTCGGAAATTTGTTCGGAATCTGTACGATTAAAAGGAACTGTTTCTGCGGAACACGGCATAGGAAAAATGAAAAAAGAATATTTGTTGCTGATGTATGGTGAAGAGGTTATTAGTCAAATGGCAAAGTTAAAATTGGTTTTTGATCCGAACAGAAATTTAAACATAGGGAACATTTTTGACGAAAAGTATCTCCTGTGATTTTTTGATTTGAAAAAAGCTTAAACAGAAAAGTTTTTTATGAACAAGGATAAAATAAAAAGAGAATCGGTACTTTTTGTAAAGATGCTCTGGGCACTCTCGATGCGGTTGGTATTGCCCAAAAAGTTTCTAAAAAAGAAATCAGTGCAACTGAAGCTATAGAGGCTGCTATTGCGCGGGCACGATTGGCAAATCCAAAAGTTAACGCCATAGTTACAGAAACTTTTGATTTAGCCCGGAAGCAGATTAAAAATATTGTTCCGGGCAATAGTGTTCGGCACGGATATTGCTATTCTCTGTAGCCCTTTTATATCTCTCATACAGACGCAACTCGGTGGGAACATC
>MAEO01000100.1 GCA_001683985.1 Smithella sp. M82 | reverse complement strand
TGTTTTTCTGCAAGCACAGTCATCTCAATGGCATTCAAATTATGTCAATGTGCTCAGAAAAGATGGATTCGATTGCATCGTCCGGAGCGCTTGGCTGATGTTGTGAAAGGAGTGAAATTCGTCAACGGTATTGAAAAAAAACGGATCGCCGCCTGATTCTTCATACACAACTCTTGACTATATCTCAATCACTCAGTATATCTGGAAGGCAAAGATGTCAGAGTAATCATTGATCCTTCCTGCAGCTTGCAAAAACTTACTGATCTAAAACAAAAGGATGGCGTTGATCAGGTCTGGTTATCGCACTGGCATGAAGATCATCTGGGATTTTTAAACCTTTTTAACAACTGTACTTTGCGACTTTCTCAGCGTGATTTTCCACCGCTGACTAACATCGAAATCTTTCTGGACTGGTATGGTATTAAAGAAAAACATAATCGCGAAATCTGGAAAAATATTATGATCAGCAATTTCAATTACCAGCCGCAAAAGGAAGCATTGTTTCTGAAAGACGACGTAGTTATCGATCTCGGTGCTCTCAGCGTTCAGGTCGTTTCCACGCCCGGGCATACACCGGGGCAACTTTCCTTTTTTTTCCCGGATGAGGAAGTTCTGTTTCTCGGCGATTATGATTTGACAACATTCGGCCCCTGGTACGGCGATGTTTATTCCAGCATAGAACAAACAACAGCATCTATCCACAGGCTGAAAAATATTCCCGCCCGCCGATGGATTGCCTCGCACAATGCCGGCCTGTTTGAAGAAAATCCGGGTAAATTATGGAATGATTACGAAAATGTCATTTATCAGCGGGAGGAAAAAATTCTTGATTTTCTTAGCGAGCCGAAATCGCTGGACGAAATTGCCGGCGCCTGGCTCATTTACGGCAAGCCACGGGAACCCCAAGAATTCTTTGAATTCAATGAACGTGTTCTGGTTGGCAAACATATTGAATACTTAGAGCGAAACGGAAAAATCGTTCTTTATAAAAACAAGTATATGAAAGTCTAGATCAATAACTTTAAGTATTTAAAATAACTGCAAAAAGAAAAAAGTTGACTAGCTTATAGCGTTTTGATATTGTCCATCCGCTTCAAACACATAATATAAAAACAAAATTTTTTGTTTGAACGCAAGTAGCGGTTGGCCCTGATAGCCTTAATTTTAAGATAAAATAATATTTTTTAGATAAGAGAAAATTATGTATACGTTATTGGTCATTTTACATGTTACAGTTTCCCTTGTTCTGATTTTAATTGTGCTCTTGCAGGCCGGTAAGGGAGCTGATATGGGCGCTGCGTTCGGCGGTTCCAGTCAAACGGTTTTCGGCTCTTCCGGAGCATCTACATTCTTAGGGAAAATGACTGCAGGAATAGCCATACTGTTCATGATTACATCTTTGTTTCTTACATACACTGCAAGCCACAGAAGTTCTTCGTTGATGGAGAGGTCAAAAATCCCTGTTACAGAGCAGAAACTTCCGGTATCGAATCAAAGCACAGCGACACAGCCGGCTTTACCTCCGGTAGCACCGGCAAGTAAGTAAACAAAGAGCTATTCATGTTGACAATCCCACAACCGGATATATAAAATCAACCGTGTGGGAAAAAATATTAAGGTTATTTTGGATGCCGAAGTGGTGGAATTGGTAGACACGCCATCTTGAGGGGGTGGTGGGCAATACCCGTGCTGGTTCAAGTCCAGTCTTCGGCACCATTAATAACATAGAACTCAAAGCACTGTTAACCCATCTTCCGCAGTCATAAAGCTTGGAAGACGTAATATCAAGTAGTTACGATTAAAATCAGGCTATTTTCGTCAC
>MAEO01000099.1 GCA_001683985.1 Smithella sp. M82 | reverse complement strand
GCCAATTTCCGGTCCCCAATTTCCCTGTGAATTATGATTTAAATGATTGACTTTATTTAATGATACTGCTAATGTTTCAAACATAGAAAATCGATTTATACAGAAGGAAACAGTCTGTGTTTACAAATTATACAGACTGTATAAACATTGTCAGGCAACAGGATAGAAAATACCAAAGAAGATTAGAGAGCTTATAAGAGATTTACAAAGGGCTGGATTTGTTGATAGTTGATAGAGGAGGCAAGGAGACCATCGTAATTTTGTCCATCCAAATGTCACCAAGCCAATCACTATTTCAGAAAAAGAAGGCGATGATGCAAAGCGCTATCAAGAAAAGGCTGTGCGTCTTGCCATAGATGAGGTTAAGAGATGAATGAGGAAGCAAGGTATGTAAAAATTGTGGAGTGGTCCGAGCAGGACAGGTGTTTCATAGGCAGTTGTCCAGAGCTTTTCTACGGAGGCTGCCACGGAGACAATGAGCGTGAGGTTTTCGACGAATTGTGCCAGATTGTAGAAGAGACAATAAAGATCTATCGGCAGGATGGTAAGCCACTACCTTCTCCACTTTCTGGCAGGGAGTTTGTGAACGCCTTACAGAAAGTTGCCTAACCAGTCGCTCCAGCCGACCGCTCAACCGCTGCGCGGTTTCGCGTCGGCTGAGCTTGATCGTTGAGCCTGTCGAAAAACCTTAAATCGGGTTTTTTGGGACACGTAAGTAGTTGATTTTACTATATGTGAATTTTCTAAAATCGCAACATTGGGGCTTTTTCGACAGTCTCGTTAGGCGAGGAAATCACGATTCTTGACCATAATCAATTTGGAACGTTAAGATATTGTGGTTGAAGGGACATATGCCAACCATAATGCTTATAATGGGATGGAGACTTTTCTTCTATGCGAATGAACGAAATGAACCTATTCATGTCCACTGTCGGAAGGGCGATGCAGAGTGCAAATATTGGTTCGACAGGGACAATTTTAACGTTGAGGAGGCCTTTAGCTTCAACTTATCTCCAAAAGATAGGCGGGAAATAAAGCAAATTATTTATGAACATTTTGAGTACATTGAACAGCAATGGGATGAGTTTCAAAGGAGAAGAGAATAATGAAAGCATATCATGAAATCAGGAACCTGCATTTTAGCGGCGAGTACATGATATTGACCATTGACGGGGATGAGAAGAAATTTAGAATCAAGGAGATATCATCAGCTCTTGAAAAGGCATCTCAAAATGAAAGGAATGCATATGAGATTTCTCCTTCAGGTTACGGCGTCCACTGGTCTTTGATCGATGAGGATATTTCGATAGATGGCTTACTCGGAATTGTCCACACAAGAGAACAAAAGAGAAGTAGGCCTAACAAGTCACTCCAGCGGACGGCTGATAGCCGCCGCTGATTTCGGTCGTTCGGGCAATACCAAAGTTGTACACAGGGTAGGAGATAAACATGCCAGAAATAGCAAGATTTTATGGGATCATAATAAAGCTGTTCTTCGGTGATCATCCACCGCCGCATTTTCACGCCGTTGTACGGTGAGTATGTTGGATTATTCAATATCGATACGCTTGAAATGATTGAAGGAGATCTACCCCAAAGAGCAAGAAAGTTAGTTATTGAGTGGGCTGCAATTAACAAAGATGAAATGAAGAAAATGTGGAATACTCAGGAATTTCACAAGTTACCACCATTGGAGTAAGTAAAAAATGCAATATCCAAAGGTAAAGTCGGTATCAACAATCGACAATAATACTTTGCTGGTTGAGTTCGATAATAGCGAAAAGAAAAAATATGACGTTTCGCCATTAATGTGTAAAGAAATGTTCGCGCCGTTAAAAAATCCAGCCTTGTTTAGGGCGGTAAAAGTCGAACAAGGTGGGTATGCAGTAGTTTGGAATGCTGATATCGATCTTAGTGAATTTGAATTGTGGAAACATGGGCAAGTGATGCCATAACAAGGCACTGGGAAACTGGGCGGAAACTGCGGGGAAACTGGGGACGGGGAAACTGGGGACAGCCACTGATTATTGTTGACAGTCGGAAGACAGAAATATATTAATTCTTCCATACCGGCACGGCGCAGGATGCTGGGATTATCAGTTCAGATAATATGCTTCAGGAATTGATTGGAGACTGGAAGACGTATTTGAGGGAGATGGATGAACATGGCTTTGTGGAATCCGTATAAAAGGGGCATTCGCCCCTCTCCGAAGACGTGGCTAAATAATCTGGCCGTCTCCAATTTCCGGCCAATTTCCGGTCCCCAATTTCCCTGTGAATTATGATTTAAATGATTGACTTTATTTAATGATACTGCTAATGTTTCAA
>MAEO01000098.1 GCA_001683985.1 Smithella sp. M82 | reverse complement strand
ATTCATACCAGCCCGCTGAAGAGGGCGCTGAAGACAGCGGAGGTTATCAACGAGTCCCATCAGAAAGAAATTCATATTCATGATGACCTGATGGAAATAGATCCGGGAGACTTTGAGGGTATGTACTATAAAGAACTTGCGGCCTGCGAAAAAGATTTTCTGAATAAATGGATTGTCAATCCGGCTTCTGTCAAAATGCCCAATGGAGAATCATTGACTCAACTTCAGGAGCGTGCATGGCGAGTTGTGGAAAGAATCATTGATAAAGATGAAAACGCGTTGGTAGTTGCCCACAACTTCACCATCTGAGCTCTTATCTGCCGTATAAGAGGCATCAGCCTCAACATTAACGATTTCCAGAGTTCTCTGGTCGGCAATGCTTCGAAGACAATCTTCAACTTTCAAAAAGATGGTTTTTCACCGAAACATTTAATGACCGCAGTCATCTACAGAAAATATAAAATCATGGGGATGATTTAGCGCTTGAAGTCATATCTTTGCATGAATCATTAGCGATATCAGATACCATAATTCAAATGGTAATCTTCAATCTTGCTGACGCAAACAGGTAGATTTTTGTAAGTGAAAGTTCATTTGAATATACATTATTAAGTTTCCTTTCAAATTTAATTTTTATGTTGACAGGCTGGTTTAAATAGTTTAATTACTAGTATAAGGTTTCAATAAAATATTTACATATTGATGTGTTTATGGCATATTGATTTCCAAAACAATTGGGGAGGGA
>MAEO01000097.1 GCA_001683985.1 Smithella sp. M82 | reverse complement strand
TCATCCGTCTCCCTCAAATACGTCTTCCAGTCTCCAATCAATTCCTGAAGCATATTATCTGAACTGATAATCCCAGCATCATGCAGTATGCCCCTGTCGCAACACCATATCGCGGACAGGCAGTCCCTATGTGGTCCAAATACGTCAGCCGATCTTCATCGGTAAAGAATGCGTCAAGCCGGCGATTGCCGCGTTGAACGATGTGATGAGGATATCGGGGAACTACTATCCGGGATAAACAAGCCATAATGAAAGAATTAATACATTTCTGTCTTCCGACTGTCAACAATAATCAGCGGCTGTCCCCAGTTTCCCCCCAGTTTCCCCCAGTTTCCCTGCTTCGCTCTTTTTACACTTTCAACCATATCGAACATAAATAATCCCCCGCAACGTAAAATGGAATGCGATAATTTTATTTCAAACTTCTTAAAAATTCAATGCGATGAATAACTTTTTATGGCTATTGAACAGTTACTTGTTTTCTTTTTCTAATACACGCCACATATCGTCATCATCGTATATTTTTTCTTCTTCGGCTGCGGCATTTTCCGCGTCCATCTCACTCTGGCGGTATTTCCCGGTCTGTTTTAAAAGTTCATCATAGTAGTCGTGCTGAATCATGATGTCCATTATTTGATTTGTTCCTGTCCATATCTGGCATAAGCGCGCATCCCTCAGCGCTCGTTCGACAGGATATACATTGGTGTATCCTATGCCTCCCATCATCTGCATGACAAGGTTTGATATTTCCCAGGAATTATCGGTGACAAAACGCTTGGCTTCGCTTGCAAACCGGCGAACACGAGGATCGTCGCGGTCGGCAGCCAGAGCTGCCTGATAAACAATACCGGCACTGGCATCCATCAGGGTAATTCCCCGGGCGAGCATTGCACTTACGAGCTGGAATTTTCGAATTTTTTTACCGAAAGCCATGCGACGATCCGTATAACGCGCGGCCAATTCCAGACCGGCCCTCATGCCGCCAATACAGGGAGCGGCGCTGGTAATACGTTCAGGTATCATCATTCGATTGAAAACAAGAGCACCGCCATTGAGCGGACCCAGTAGATTTTCTTTAGGCGCTTTAACATTTCGGAAGGTTAACCTTCCCGTTCCGCCACCGCGCGTTCCCATTAAGCCATAAAGATACTTTACTTCAACCTCCGGCGAGCGATCGATAATCAAAGTGCTGATTCGTTCGTAAGGGTTTGCTTTTGGATCAAGGTTGGTGCGGACATATACAACGAAAAAATCGGCGCCTTCGGCTCCTACGACAAAGCGCTTCTGACCGGTGACCAGAAAGTGATCTCCATTATCAATCGCTCTGCTTGTAGCGCCAAAGAAATCCGATCCTCCGCGAGGTTCCGTCAGCGCTTCAGCGGCCACAAGCTTTCCTTCAAGCATCGGCTTCAGGTATTTCATTTTTTGTTCTTCGGCGCCGAATCTGAAAAGACCTTCGCCAACGATGTCCGGCATCACATATGCGCAGCCGCAGGCAGTTCCCAGGGATCCGATTTCCGCCATAGCAGCAACTGCTGCCACCCAGTTTAGTCCTCTACCTCCATACTTTTTCGGAAATCGTACTCCTAATAAATTGTGACGGGCAAAAGTTTTATAAATTTTTCGGGGGAATTTAATTTCATCACGGTCCATTGCCCTAAGATATTCGGGATCGATTTCATCTCTGACCATCAACCGTGCTTCTTCAACGACAGCCAGAGCTTCAGCATCCAGCAGAAAGTCATTAAATGACATATTGACCTCCGATAAGTTATCTTATCTTACCTATGGCAAGAACAGTAACCAATGGTAATTTTTTGTCAAGTTTTTTTATGAGACCAATCATATATAAACAAAATGATAATTAAATTATATACAAATACGATGTTTTAATATAGCATACAACAATTTTTAAATGTAAACAAAGATATATTAATTTAAATTTCACAAGAGAGAAAAAATGGAAACAGCTTTTTTAAATACGGATATTTTTAAATTCATTGTTGTACCTCTTATCATTTTTTTGACGCGTATATGCGATGTTACTCTGGATACTTTACGTATCATTTATGTTTCGCGTGGATTAAAAATTCTGGCAGCCTCCATCGGATTTATTGAAGTTTTAATCTGGCTGTTTGCCATCACCCAGATTTTTAAGAATCTGATTAATCCCATTTATTATGTTGCTTATGCAGGTGGTTTTGCGGTGGGCAATTATATTGGAATTTTAATTGAAGAAAGAATGGCTATTGGCACTGTCGTTATCAGGACAATTACACAGAAGGATGCAAGCGTATTAATTAAATGGTTGAAAACGGAGGGCTATGGTGTCACGTATATAGATGCCCATGGTGCTTTCGGACCGGTAAAAGTTATTTTCACAATCGTAAAAAGAAGAGATATTGAACACGTTCTGGAAATTATTCGCACGAGCAATCCTCTGGCGTTTTATACAATCGAAGACATTCGTTTCTCAAGCAAGGGAGTTTTCCCGATTGTTAAAGCAAGAAAGAACAGATATAAAGAACCATAGTATAATGTCTGAGAAAAATATTTTAATGCAAAAATGCTCTTCGAAAAAATTATACATAAGGGAAATAAGCCATGGAATGTAAAAAACAGAAAAATCTCGATAAATGCAACTGCACATATGAACCCTGCAGCAGAAAAGGAATCTGTTGCGATTGTCTTACATATCATTTGAGAAGCAGGGAACTCCCCGCGTGCTGTTTCCCGAAAGAAGCGGAAAGAACATATAATCGGTCTTTTGAATATTTTGCTGAATTAGTTTCAAAAAATAAGATTTAGAAAAAAAGGTTAATGAACCTTATGTGCCAGCCGTCCGTATGATGCCGATGCCGGTTCCGCCAATCCGCGGCAATTTATCTTCCTCCGGAAGTTGGCAAAACGATTGCCGGACCTGATTCACGCAAGGATTTAGCTGACAAGAATATCGATGCAGTAAAAAGTTCGGCAGAGGAGCGCTGAATATTAAAAACTTCAAACTCACAGCCTTTACGCAACCCCGGGAATTGAGCTGTTCTTATGGAAGATTTCTACAGAAAACTTGGGTTCGGATTAATGAAAACAGGAATGGCTTTATTTACTAATCCGGAAGCGATGAAAAAATTCACAGTTTGAATAATATCAGGATCAATAAGAATAAAAAAATGAAAGAATCAATTAAGAAACAAAATTTCAAACAAGAATATTTTACTCAAGAGAAGTGTTACATAACGGAATTATCCAATACACCGGATGATCCTGAAATATCTATCGCCAGGGCAAGAGTTGAACCTGGAGTATCAACCCGCCGGCATCGTTTGAAAGGGGTTTCCGAGCGTTTTTTCATTATCAGCGGAAAAGGATTGGTCGAAATAGGGGAGTTATCGCCTCAGGAAGTAGCTGCCGGTGATGTTATGCTTATTCCATCTATGTGTCCTCAACGCATTACCAATACTGGAAAAGATGATTTGATTTTTCCGGCTATTTGCTCACCTCGTTTTGTACAGGATGCTTACGAAGACATTGAAGACATTATCCCGGTTTTTAATCAAAGATAGCGCTTTGATTTAGAAATGGAGCTACATGAAATTTTCCGGATCGACATCTGCCGTAATCTTCACGTTGCTGTTGCTGCTTTTATGGATAAGCTCCCACGCTATTCTATGCAGCAATTTTATGTCCTTTCCTTTAATCAGCATCTGATAACGAAAGCGTCCCCTTATTTTGCCCAGCGGCGATTCCGCCGGGCCGATAATATCCGCCGCATTTCCATACTGCACGTTTATCTTTTTAGCCAGTCTGCCTAATTTGTGTGCCTCTTCCATCAATGAGTCTTTTTTTATGGAAGACATGCGTAAATTGATAATTCTGCTGAATGGCGGGTAACGCAGTGCTTTACGTAATTCTATTTCTTCTTCATAGAATGCCTTGTAATCATGATCTTGCGCGTGTTTCAAAGCGTAATTTTGCGGGTTGAAAGTCTGGATTATTACTTTACCGGGGGCATCTCCGCGTCCGCTGCGTCCGGCCACCTGTGTTATAAGTTGAAAAGTTTTTTCGGCAGCTCTAAAATCCGGCATATTTAAAGATGTATCAGCGGAAATGACACCCACCAATGTTATAAAGGGGAAATCATGTCCTTTGGTAATCATCTGTGTGCCGATGAGTATGTCAATCTTTCTTTGTTCCAGTTCCTGAAGAATTTTTTCCTGAGTTCCCTTTTTGGAGGTAGTGTCGGAATCCATTCTCTGTATCCGCGCTTGAGGAAAAATATTTTCTATTTCTTTTTCCAGCTTTTGTGTTCCGGTTCCGTAACTTAAAATACGGCTGTTTTTGCAGGACGGGCAAAGAGGCAGAGATTTTACCGAGTAGTCGCAGTAATGACATTTAACCAGGCCTTCCGCGGCGTGATTTTTCAGAGAAACAGTGCAATTGGGACAGCGGAAATTATAACCGCAATCGGCGCATACTAAAAAGGTGTCAAAGCCGCGTTTATTAAGAAATAGTAAGACCTGTTCTTTTTTACCAAGAGTTTCTTTTATTGCTTCAATAAGGGTGTCGGAAAGTATGGGAACTTTACCGGATTTTTCCTTTTGTGTTTTCATGTCGATTATTTCGACTATCGGCATTGGCTTTTTATCAACCCGTTCGGGCAATTCCAGATACTGGTATTTTTTTATCTGCGCGTTGAAATAGGTATGTACACTGGGAGTTGCAGAGCCCGTAATTACAACGGCATCGGACATTTTTGCTTTCAAAATTGCCATATCGCGGGCGTTATAACAGAGTCTTTCGTCCTGCTTATAGGATGAATCATGTTCTTCATCTACAATGATCAGATTCAGGTTTTGCAGCGGAGCAAAAAGAGCGGAGCGCGTACCGATAACCAGATTTATCCGTCCGCGTTTAATCTGTCGCCACTGATCGTAGCGCACTGATTCGGCAATGCCGCTGTGTAGAACGGCAATTTGCTGTTCATCAAACCTTCCGGCAACACGCGATATCAGCTGAGGCGTAAGCGCTATTTCCGGAACAAGGTAAATTGCGGAACCGTTGTTTTTTAAAACTTTTTCAATGGCTTTTAAATATATTTCCGTTTTCCCGCTGCCGGTAACTCCATGGAGAAGGATTGGAACAAAAACGTTTTCCCCCAGATAACTGTAAATTTCTTTCAGTATTTGTTCCTGCCGTTTATTGAGAACTATCTTATTTTTGTTTTGGCCAATTTTGGAATCAAAAGAAGCTGTACGTGTTTTTTCTTTATCAGTTAAATTAATAATTCCTTTTCCCTGTAATCGTTTAATGACAGAGCCGGAGATATTAGATTTATAAATCAGATTATTTAGAGATATTTCTCCGGTATTTTGAATGTATTCAATGAGCTTTTTCTGCTTGTCTGTTAGTTTTGTGCCGGAGATTTTATTTTCATCCAAAGTTACAAATGTTTCGCTTTGCAAAGAAAGCTGTTTTGTTTGTTTTTTTTCAATTTGCAGCGCTCCAGCCAGATGGAGTTTTTTAACTGTTGATGTAACATTTTTAAATCCGCCTATTTTGGCTATATTACTTAAAGTTATACCTTGAGGATACAGTTGTAAAAATGACAGCATTTTTTCTTGTGCAGCAGAAAGGGTTCTTTCATTTGTCCGAAGTAATGGTGTAATCCAGAGAAAATCTTTCTTTTCAGAACCGGAAGGAATGAGTTCGGCCAGTGTCTTGCCCAGCGGATACATGAAATAATTGGCAATCCATTGGTAAAAATCGAGATCGCTTTTGCTGAACAAAGGTTCGTCATCGAGTATTTCGGTGATAGATTTAATATTTTTAAAATCGCAGGATTTTTTTATGCCGACAATAAAACCGGTTCGTTTTTTATTACCAAAGGGAACAAAGGCGCGCTGGCCGATTTTGACATCCTGTTGCAGGTTTGCAGGCACTTCATAAGTGAAGATTCTATCTGACGGAATGTTGAGCGCGATATCGATAAACATGAAATCTTATTATCATTTTTGATTTAAAAATGAAACTGTTAAAGCCGTATATTCAAAAATAAAAAAGCCCCGATGTCGGGGCTTTTTCGGAAGATTTATTTTCAGGTTATTCACCTTTGAGTTTTTCGAGCTTTTCCTGTTTGGTTTTACATTCGATGCAAAGAGTGGTAACCGGTCTGGCCATCAATCTTTTTTCAGAAATTGGCCCGCCGCAAACTTCACAAATACCGAAAACGCCGTCATCTATCCTTTTAATAGCTTCCTGCATTTTCATGATCAGTTTACGTTCTCTGTCCCTGATGCGTAGCTCAAAATTCCTGTCGGATTCCAGAGAAGCCCTGTCATTAGGATCAGGATAATTTTCCTTGCCGTTGGTCATTTCAGAAACTGTTTTCCCGGCTTCGCTGAGCAACTCGTTTATTTTTTGAGTGAGCAAAGCCCTGTATGTTTCCATTTTGTCCTGTTTTTGTTTTACGGTTGCCTGTTTTTCCAAATTATTAACTCCCTGTATGAAAAAATCGGGTCGTATTTAATACACAAGCAAATTTTATTTGTAAAGGGAAATTTTTGTCAACATAATTTTTAGAATTATATTGTTTAATATCAAAATAATTCAATAAAAATCAATAATTTCATCGATCGGGGCAATAAAATTGTTTTATTTTTTCCACAATGTCGGTCGTGGATTTGCCTTTTACTTCGGGAATTATTTCCACCCGGCCACCCCATTTTTTTACTTCTTCCCTGCCGACAACTTTCTCTTCCGGCCAATCTCCTCCCTTGATCAGAATGTCCGGTTTTAAGTACTTAATCAATTTTAGAGGTGTTAACTCTTCAAATATAATTACAAAATCAACAAATTCAAGAGCTGTAAGAATTTCGGCTCTTTCTTTTTCATTTACTAGGGGTCTTTTTTCTCCCTTGATTGAACGCACTGAAGAGTCACTGTTGAGAGCCAGCACCAATACATCTGCTTTTTTTGCGGCTTCCCGCAAATAACGGACATGGCCGACGTGCAAAATATCGAAACATCCGTTGGTAAAAGCTATTTTCTTCCCTTTTTTCCGTAATTCTTCCAACTTTTTCCGAAGAGCGTCTTTTTTTAGTATTTTTTTCATCTGAAAATGCACCTCTAATATATTGATTTAATTATATACATTTTCATCCTCCTTTGTGACGGAGACCGTCATGTGTGGGTTTCATCTGAAAATACACATCTAAGTTATTGTTTATATTGTTATTTAAAACTATCCTCATCAAATCCCCCTCCATCCCCCTTTTCTAAAGGGGGAAGTTCCCCTCTTTTCTAAAGGGGTGTCCGGGAGGGATTGGGCAAAGACCAAGTGCCCCCCCTTCTAAAGGGGGAAGTTCCCCTCTTCGGCAAAGAGGGGTTAGGGGAGATTTTCATGCTCCTTTGTGACGGATACCGTCATGTGGGTTTCATTACCCAGATGGCCGCGAGTCTGCTTTGCATATCGGCTTTTGACAAATACCGTCATGTGGGTTTTATTACTGCTCCTTATTACAAGAACTATACATAACGACGTAATTGTTTGCGCACCGGTCACCCTTCGACAAGCTTAGGGTGACCGGTCATGGTGAGCCTGTCGAACCATGTACCGGGTGTTTTCTCTCGACAATGATAGTCATGCGCAATTATTTATGACGTTATATATAATTTGGCAGAACTCTGGCCAACGTCAGAACGGATATTTTTTGCGCTCCTTCTTGTAGCAGAGTTTTAGCGCATTCGTTTACAGTGGCTCCGGTAGTATAAACATCGTCAACGAGAATAACATTTTTTCCATGAATTTTCTTTTTATCGCTGATTTCAAAGGCGCCTTTAATATTTTGTTTTCTTTCATGTTTGTTTAAACCTGTTTGAGTTATGGTAAATTTGTGCCTTTTTAGCATGGAAAAATCAACGGGAATTTTCCGCTTTTTCCCTACTGCACGTGCCAGAATAAGAGATTGATTAAATCCTCGTTCGCGGAGTCTTTTTATATGCAGGGGCACCGGTATAATCAAAGAGTAATCGGTTAAGTCTATGTCAGGATAAGAGAAATCGGCCATAAAAGAAGACATTATTTTCCCGATGGACATATCCCGCTTGTATTTAAATTGGTGAATGGCATTCAGGATAATGTTTTCGTAGCTGAATACGGCGCGGGCATAGGAGAAATAAGGCTTTTTCTCCAGACATTCTCCGCACAGATGATTTTCTGCCGGACTGTCGGGAAAAGGTGTGCCGCAAATAGAGCAGATGTCGCCTTTTATAAACTTAATATTGTCATTACAGGCACAACAGAATATCTGGCCGGTAAACGGATATAAAATTTCAGAACATCCCGGACAGCGTGGAGGAAATACAATTTTGCCTAAATCATTCAGAACTTCGCTGAAGATCATGCCATTTCCTTTTTTAATCTTTTTATTTCTTTTTTGTTTTCATCAATATTCATCCTGGGCGTGTCCCACAGATTTTCTATGTTATAAAATTCCCGGGCAGGTTCGTAAAATACGGAAATCACGATGTCATCATAATCAAGCAAGATCCATTGGCCGTTAGATTCTCCTTCGACGCCCAAAGGTCTTATTCCCTCTTTCTTCAAAAAGAGCTGGATAGCCTGCGAGATTGCCTGTACTTCTCTTTCCGATGTTCCGCTGCAGATAATCATATAGTCTGTAAAACCAGAAATTTCTTTTAAATTTAAGACAACTATTTGTTTCGCTTTTTTCTGTAGTGTTGCATTGATACACAAAATAAGACGCTCTCTCGTTACATTCTTTTTTGCCGGCAAATGAACCTCCTTTTAATATTAGATTGATCCGGTATATGCCACAAATAAGAAGAATTCACAACTTTGCTTTAAGTTTTTATTTTGAGAAATATAAAATCAGTAAATTACTTTTTTGATCTTAATCCGGCTGCTTCACGAAGCGCATCAACCCGGTCCGTTTTTTCCCAGGGGAATCCAGACCGGCCGAAATGACCATAGTTACAACTCTTCCGGTAACTCCAGCCTTTGGGTGATGTCAGAGCCAAATCCTTAATCATCATTGCCGGACGGAAATCAAAAATGTCTCCTTCCACGAGAATCTTTTCAATTTTATTTTCAGGAATTACATTCGTGCCGTAGGTGCAGACATTGATACTGAGCGGTTTGGCTACGCCGATTGCATAGGCAATCTGAATTTCGCATTTGTCGGCCAGTCCGGCTGCGACAATATTTTTGGCTGCGTAACGGGCATAATAGGCAGCTGACCGATCCACCTTGGATGGATCTTTTCCGGAAAAAGCGCCGCCGCCATGCGATCCGACGCCTCCGTAGGAATCAACGATAATCTTTCGACCGGTAACTCCGGAATCGCCGCATGGTCCGCCAATAACAAATCTGCCGGTGGGATTAATAAAAAATTCGGTCTTGTTGGTCAGCATTCCGGTTTTATCGAGAACCTGATGAGCAACTTCTATCAAATCTTTGCGGATTCGTTTCAATGGTACGTCGCGGGTCTGATGGGAAATTACTACGGTCGTAATTTTGACAGCTTTTCCATTCTCATGTAAAATACTTACCTGCGCTTTGGAATCGGGACGAAGATATTCGATAGCTTTTTCTTTGCGCAGTTTGGTCAGTTCTTCCAGTAGTCGATGTGAATAAACAATGGGCGCCGGCATCATTTGCGGTGTGGCGTAGGACGCATAGCCGAACACCATGCCTTGGTCACCGGCGCCCTGATTCTCGGGATTATCTCTGTCAACACCGCGCTTAATATCCGGCGACTGCCCATGAATGGCGCTTACATAATTAAAAGTATCCCAGCTGAAGTTTTCGGTCGGATCATCGTAACCGATGTCTTTGACGACTTGCCGTGCAATTGCCTGAGGGTTGATTTTGTTCCAGTTCTTACAGGTTATTTCCCCCAGATTAACAACAAGATTTGGTCCCACAGCCGTTTCGCAGCCTACATGAGCATTTTTATCCTGCTCCAAACATGCATCCAGAATCGCATCGGAAATCTGGTCGCAAATTTTATCGGGATGCCCTTCTGAAACCGATTCGGAGGTGTAAATGTGACGTGTTTTCAATTTACTCATTTGTTTTTTTACCTTTCTTTTTTTTGTTTTAAAATTCAGTTTTCTTCGAACACTCAAAAACAAAAAGCCCGCGCCAAAGGGCAGCGGGCTCATTCTCTTTCACACCAGCCTTTAGCACATTTTTAGAGCGGAGCAATTAACTTGTTTAAATCGCCGCTTTTTGTTTTATTTTATAAAACAAATCGGGAACGTTTTGTCAAGGAAATATTTCAAAAACGACTATTTACTGCTTTCTTTCCTCCAAAATGTAAAATTGTTTTGTCTGTTTTCCCTGTGTCATAATTATCTTTTAATTTTATAATTATACTCCGGTTTTCAGGATGTCATTGATCCATATCAATTCGGCAAGAAATATTTGATGATGGTTATTGCTAAAAAAATACAAGATTTTACTCTTTCTTGTTTTCATGCAGTTCCGGAAAGAAAGTTAAGAGATGCTGCAGAAGCGTGTACAAGGACGTATTTGATTTTATTTCAAATCTGCCGGTTTAATCATGCTGCCCACACCAGGGGGAATAAAATGATCCTGATATTTATGGGCAACAAGTTGGCTACGCTTTAAACTCTGCAAGAGAGACTAACTATGTTAAAAAATTTGTTTTTGCAATAAACAGGCATGAAAGTTTCCGAGATTCAAGCGTATTAATACGCTTGATAAAATTGTATATTAAACGAAAATTTATGTTATAAAAGTTTTATGGGATATAAAATAGGTACATATTATTTGTTCCTAACAGGAATTAACATAATAATACAAAAATTATGACAACTGAAGAAACATATATTAAATCGAGTAATGTTACAGAAATTATTCTGGAAAGTATTTCCGAAGGCGTTTTCACCGTTGATGAAAAGTGGCGAATTACATCCTTCAATCGTGCAGCCGAAAAAATAACGGGAGTATCCCGTCAGGAAGCAATTGGTAAATATTGTTGGGATGTGTTTCGCTCCAACATGTGCGAGAGGGACTGTGCTTTGCGCAGGACCATGAAGTTGAAGAAAAGTATTATTGACACGTCGACATATATTGTCAACAGTCAACAGCGACGTATTCCTGTAGTTGTATGCACATCTCTTCTCAAAGACAAAAATGGCCGCATTTTGGGTGGTGTGGAAACTTTCCGGGATATGACTTTAGTTGAGGAACTGAAGAAAGAACTGGATGCGCGCCATCAAGTTGGTGACATGATCAGTGCAAGCCCGAACATGAAAAAAATCTTCAGCATACTTCCCCAAGTAGCAGAAAGCGGTTCTTCCGTATTAATTGAAGGCGAAACAGGAACAGGGAAAGAACTGCTTGCCCGGGCGATTCATGATTTAAGTCTACGCCGGAAAAACCGGTTTGTACCGATTAACTGTGCTGCCCTGCCGGATACTCTTCTGGAATCGGAGCTTTTCGGTTACAAAGCCGGCGCCTTTACCGACGCGAAGAAAGACAAGACAGGACTTTTTCTTGCGGCAAAAGGCGGAAGCATATTTCTTGATGAAATCGGAGAAATCAGCCCGGCGTTTCAGGTTCGTCTGCTCAGGGTTCTACAAGACCAGGTTTTTCGTCCGTTGGGAGCGATTAAGGATGAAAAAACGGATATGCGCATTATTGCCGCTACCAACAAAAATTTACAGGATCTGGTCAATAACGGTTCATTTCGGGAGGATTTGTTTTACAGGATTAATGTTGTTTGTCTGTCCTTGCCGCCATTGCGCGAACGCAAAGAAGATATACCTCTTTTGATCGAACATTTTATCCGCAAAAATAATTTATTGCGCGAGAAAAAGATAAATGGTTTTAGCCAGGAAGCGCTGGCCATACTTATGTCTTATGATTTTCCGGGCAATATTCGTGAATTGGAGAATATTGTCGAACACGCTTTTGTTTTATGCCGTGAAGGTCAAATTACTCCCCATTGCCTGCCGGAGAAGATAGTCGGTTTAACCAGAATTCTGGAAACATCATTGAGCGTAGATGGCACAATAAAAGCCATGGAGGCGAAAGCGATCAGAGAAGCGCTGGAACATAATCATAATAACCGGCTGGCTGCTGCTCGCGAGTTGGGAATGCATAAGAGCACATTTTTCAGAAAAATCAAAAAACTTGGTATAGATTTGCCAAAGAAAAACGGAAGATCCAAATTAAAATAGTGTTTATATAGTAGCAATCACGAGACTGTAATTGTGTTATGAGTCGCTTTAGTGCGACTGTGTTTATTCTTATCGGTTTTAAAAATCAGAGAATTAATAATTTAATCATTTGTAATAATTTAATTATTTTTAATATTAGCAATTTTTTAATATTGGCATATAAAATGCTAAGTTATAATTACGATGATGGTCAGGCATAAAAAAATAGCAATGGCGATGTGGAACGATATTATTTCTCCGGTTTTTGATTCTACGTACCATGTGCTTATTGTAGAAATCAAAGACGGTAAAGTCATCAGTAGCCATTGTAAAGTGTTGGGCCCGGAGTTGCCCTATTCGCGCGCTTTAAGATTATCAAAATGGGGCATACAAGTTTTAATATGCGGAGGTATTTCTATAGAGTTTGCACGAACAATGGAAATTTATGGTATTGAAATCATTCCATTTATTACCGGAAATGTTTATAGGGTACTGGATGCCTATTTGAACAACACTCTGATGTCTGATGGTTTTTTTATGCCCGGATTTAAAGGAGGACGTCGTCGCAATCGTTTCCGCGGCGGCAGAAGACAAGAATAAAGAAATACAAAGAAAGGAGGATATTATGCCAGGAGGAGATAGAACAGGTCCTGCAGGATTAGGACCGATGACAGGAAGAGGCGCAGGTTACTGTGCGGGGTATGCTGTTCCCGGGTATGCCAATCCGCTTTTGGGCCGTGGCTATGGTTTTGGTTATGGCCGGGGTCTGGGATTAGGCTTTCGAGGCGGACGCGGCGGACGCGGTTGGGGGCGTTGGGGATATCCCTATTCGCCTTATCCGGCTTATGGATACTATGGATACACTGCGCCTTTTACGGTGCCTTACGGAACTGCCCCTACCAAGGAACAGGAAATTGATGCTCTTCAGGAACAGGCAAAGTATTTTGAAGAAACTCTTGCTGAAATAAAAAAAAGGGTGAGCGCTTTGTCATCTGAAAAGAGTATAAAATAAATGTTCGGAGATTTTTAAACAGCAGGAACTCAAAGACGATAGGCCACCGGATTTGCGGTGGCCTATCTTTGATCGAGAATGACTTTTTTAAAAAGAGATTTTTAAAAACGTTAAATTATATAGAAAATATTCTTAATTCCTTTTTTATAAGGAGAGGAAATTATAATGAAAAACAATGAAATAGCTAAACTTATAGTTGATCTAAATAACATCTTTTAAAAACAGTTTTTAAATGCTTGTTTTTTCTCAGGATCAAATCGAAAAAATGACAAAAGACGTCATCGAACAATTACCATGGTATTCGGTTGAAGGGAAAAAGACCATAAATAATTTACTCAGTAATTTTAAAAAAGGAAGAGAGGATTTTAAGAAAATGGCGGATGACGGATATGAAAAATTAAAGAAGTATTATTCAGATGTCAGAACAAATGAACCAGTTTCATGAAATCTTATAAAATAACAATTCATCAAAAATTATTTTCGAAAAATCATATTGGAAAGTAAAGTAAAAAAAGAGTTTATTTTGATAAAAAATTAATTCACAAGGAGATTTTTTTGAGTTTAAAATTTTTTCCTGACAAAGTTTTACGACAAATTTGTGAGCCGGTAAAAAATTTTGATGCGGAAATTCATGAATTGAGCCGGAAAATGCTTGTTCTCATGAAAATAAATAAGGGTATTGGTCTCGCAGCTCCACAGGTGGGAATTACAAAACGGTTGTTCGTTTGTGAAATAGAAAACAAGTCGCTGATTCTCATTAACCCGCGTATAATTCAAACTAGCGGAGAATCAAAAATGACCGAAGGATGTCTCAGTCTGCCTGAAATAAGAGTTAATATAAAGCGCAGCAACAGGCTTCTTTTGAATGGGTTTAATCCATGGGGTAAAGAAATGCAGTACGAAATGACAGGATTATGGGCACGTGTTGTTCAACATGAAATGGACCATCTTAATGGTATTTTAATATGTGATTACGGCAAAAACCGGCAAAATAAAAAAGTCAAAAAAGACAGGCAAGATGCTATGGAAATTTAAAAATCGTATCTACGATGTAAAGTTTAATAATAAATAGATGTAATGATTTTTTATGGAAATTCTTTGCAGAATACCCCGCAGCTTGCCTTGGGGATATTCACTATTAGAGGATAAATAAAGTATGAAAAACAGAAGATTAAATACTGTGAAAGTTGATGAAAGTAAATGTACAGGGTGCGGAATTTGTGTCGAGATCTGTCCGGTTGGCGCCATTACCATTGATAAGGTGGCAAAAATTGATGCGGGAATCTGTGCCGGGTGCGGCGTTTGCATAGATGAATGTCCCAACAACGCCATTTATATGGAGAGAAAAGAAAATTCATCTTATGAGCAGCCGAAGCCGTCATATTCAAGAGTGACCGCCGCCACGAAACCGGAAACATATTCCCACCGTCCGTTTGCGGGACGTTCGTCCGGTTTTCAACAGACGCAGACAAGCTCTCTTTTGGATAGAGCGATTGATTTCTTCGTCGGCAATTCCGGCCGGGGGCCGGGCCGGGGACGTGGTTCAGGCAAGGGACAAGCCCGTGGCAGGGGAGGCAGAGGTATGGGATGCGGAAGTCGAAGAAGAACATAGGCAATGGAAGCAAAAAATCTTCAAATTACATGATAAAAACGAGAGGATAAATAATGCCCTTTTACGAGTATCGATGTAAAAAATGCGGTAAGCAATTTGAAAAAATTGTTTCGATATCAGAAACGGATCAAAAACAAGTTTGCCCATACTGCGAAGGGAAAAACACGGAAAAATTGATTTCCGTTTTTTCTGCCAAGTTTTCTTCGACAACCGGAAATTCTGGTGGCGGTGGATTTACTTGAGGAACGAGTGGTTGCTGACTGCGGTCGCAGTCATTATTAGGCGAACTAAGCAAATATACCTTGTATAGCATGTTATTGCTATGAACGGTTCTGTGAAGTAATTCGTTATGCGAAACATATTATATCTCGGATTTCACTATTCTTTTATTTCCGTTGAGAACAAAGCGGCTCTCAATTCCAAGCAGACGGATACTTTTACAAGCATTGCTTTGAAAATTGGATTGAAATTCTTAGCGTAATTCTCTTTTAATGAAAGCAAACAATACGTTCATGGCTGAAAAAGATAAAACATTAGTAAATGTATTAAGAATCTCCAATATTTGTAGTCATTATCTGATTTAAAAAAAAGTCGAAAAAAATATCAAGAAAGGAGTATGAGATCATGAAAATTGCTGTTACATCCGCAGGACCCACGCTGGATGATTCCGTCGAGGCGCGTTTTGGACGATGTGCTTATTTTTTAATCATTGATCCGGATACGCTGGATTTTGAAGCGATTCAGAATCCCAACATTGCTTTGGGTGGAGGCGCCGGTATTCAATCCGCCCAACTTATGGCTAATAAAGGCGTGGAAGTTGTATTGACCGGTAATTGCGGACCCAACGCATTTCAGACTTTCGGCGCTGCCGGAATCCTGGTGATCACCGGAGTTGCGGGTCAGGTCAGGCAGGCTGTTGAAATGTACAAATCCGGCAAACTGGCAAATGCCGAAGTCCCCAATGTGCAGAGCCACTTCGGCATGGGAGGCGGCAAAGGCAGAGGCGGTGGAATGGGTGGAGGTAGAGGTATGGGAGGCGGAAGAGGTGGCGGCATGGGAGGAAGATTTGGCGGTTGAATGGTTCCAGAAGCTGACAATAAGCGACGAATTGTCATTCTTATAGAGGAAAACCACGACGGTTGAATCATCATAAAGAGTATATCAATTGTCATTGATGATACATATGATTGAGAAATATTTTTGTCGTCGGTTGTCCGGTAAACTGATTTAATCTGAATTCGTTTGAAAATGTGCCCTTAGAGATTTTTGTCAATCTGTGCCATGTTCTGTACCAAATTGATTAATTTGCGAAGAGGATAATTTATATAAATGAGACGATTTATTTTTTATAGTCAATCGTTTGTTGATAGCTATTTTTGATATACAACATTATCTGAAAACGGAGAGCTAATATGCTGCAAACAGAATTAAAACATGTTAACACCGAAGAAGAAGCGAAGAACCTTATAGATACAAATCCTTTTGTTGTGATTTGTTGTGGTCGGATGGGACCGATGTGTATTCCGGTCTATAAAATCATGCATCAATTGGAACCGCTTTATCCCGACGTGATGTTTGTGGATATGGATTTTGACACGCGGGGAGCCCGTTTCATCAAGGTTTTGCCGGAATGCAGATCCTTTATGGGACTTCCGTTTACAATTTACTACAATAAGGGAAACGTGGTCCGGGCAACATCCAGCATTCAGACGAAAGAGCAAATTGTTGCGATATTGGATGAGGAATTCGGAAAGACTGAGAACGAATAAAATATGAAACCCACATGACGGTATCCGTCACAAAGCAGGATGAAAATGTATATAATTAAATCAATATATTAGAGGTGCATTTTCGAGTGAAAATACACAGGCCAATCCTGATGATTTATTCTGCTAAGTCAATAAGAATAACTACGCTGTATATGAATTATTGGTAAAGAAGATTGAGATGCCACAAACGTTTAAAACCAGTGAAATCAACATAGGTTATCATCCGTCAGGATTCAAGATTGACAAGACCGCGTCGCCCCTGGACCGCTATACTCGGTGGGACATTGATGAAAACGGCATGTGGCATAACAAAAAACCCGTTTGCTTTCATGAATTGCCTGGACAGGGTTGGATCAAAGATAAAGATTCGGAAACGAGTAGCTGAGAAAATGACCGGCCGCTTTTAAATGTACGTTGTATTTTCACAAAATAAATCAAAAGGAGATGCACTTGATGGAAAAACAAAACATCGATTTTATAAAAAATTTTAATCCTGTCTGGTTTGCCGCCGTTCTGGGGTTCGGCGGCATAGCGCTGGCTTCGGTTTTGATCACGCAAATATTCGATGCGGCATGGCTGAAACCGTTGGCGATGATTCTGGTGTATTTTAATTTCGTTTTGCTTTTGTATGTGTTTGCCATCTGGCTGCTCCGCGCGATTCTCTATTTTGACGGTCTCATCGCGGAGTTAAAGCATCCTGTTGTTGCGGGTTTTCACTCATTGATGCCGGCGGCGGTCATTATGATTTCCATTAACTTTTCAAAACTGGGTCTTCCTTTATCGCTTTGGCAATATCAGACAATTGCCGTGGTGTTCTGGGTTATTGGCGCTGTTTTCGAAATAATCTTTTTGACGCTGACCCTTTATTACCTGATTATCAATGAAAAGATGAACGTCAATTTCATGAACGGCGGATGGCTGGTCCCTCCGGTTGCCGCTTTACTGACAACGATAGGAGGACTGAATATAGTTTTGTTTATCTCATCTGTTCCGGTCGCCTCGAACCTCTTATGGATCAATTATTTTTTCTTCGGCGCCGGTGTTTTCATTTTCTTTCTATTGGCTTTTTCGATTTTTACGAAAATCTTTTTTGCCGAAAAACTGGATCCGAAAGTTTTTCCCTCCCTCTGGATCATGATGGTTCCTTTTTCCTTAATGGCGCTGTGCCTGTCTTTGTTTGCCGAAACCACAGGTCTTTTTTTGCCGGATTTTAAAAACGCATTAACCGGTATCTGCTTGTTGTTGAATCCGATGCTGATTGGAATAGGAGTTTGGCTTTTAATTCTTTTGATGCTGCTAAGCTTATACTACTTTAAAAACATCAAAGTTCCCTTCGGACCGGGATGGTGGGCGTTTATCTTTCCGACCGCGTCCGTTTCCATTGCGTCTTTGAATTTCGCGGTTCTCACTCGGCGGCTGTTTTTCGGATATATCGGGGTTATTATTTACGTGTTGCTTCTGGGATTAACGGTTGTGGTCATCGCCAAAACGCTCAAAAGTCTCACAACAAAAAATGAACATAAGGCAGTAACAGTATAATGCTGAGAATTTTATTAGTATAACGAACAATCTGAAGAAATTTTGTATAATATAATATACTATGAACGGCAAAATCCCGTTGCATTAAAAAACGGAAACAGAAGATATTTTGTAAACAATTTGGAATGGTTTATCATTTTAGTGTCTTTTATGTGACCGAAACGCAAAGCAAGAAGTATTGTAGTTGGAGAGTTACACCGATGAATATTATCTTCGTCACACCAGCGTCGGATATTCGCAGGAATCTTCTTTATCGTTTGGGAAATTTTATATATGGGCATACAAACTCTGTTACAGGACCTTTAATTCTTGGAAAAATCTTAAAAGATGCCGGTCATCAAGTAAGCGTTTATGAGGAACTGTATCAACGTATTGATTTAAAAAAATTCGACGACGCTGATGTTGTAGGCATATATACCATGACTTCTAACGCACCGCGTGCATATCGGATTGCAGATATACTTCGCAAAAAGGGAAAACGTATAATCATTGGCGGTATACATGCGACAGTAATGCCGCAAGAGGCAACAGAACATGCTGATCAAGTTGTAACCGGCGAGGCCGAAATGATCATAAATGATGTTATTAACGGTAAAATTCGTGATCGGATTGTTCATGCCCCATTACCGATCAATTTAGATGAAATACCTTTTCCGGATTATTCTATTCTCAAGACACCATGTAAAACTGCAAACGTTTTAACGACGAGGGGATGTCCTTTCGATTGCAGTTTTTGCAGTACCTCACGTATGTTCAGCCCCTATCGTGAGAGGAGCGTTGATAATGTAATTAATGAGCTGCGGTATTATAAAAAACTGTGCTTTAAATACATGAACTTTGAAGACGATAATTTTACGGCCAATAAAAAAAGAGCAAAAGCAATTCTACGACGCATGATTGATGAAGGTTTTGTTTTCCGAGAAACATTCTTTTTTGGAAGAACCGATCTTGCAGATGATGAGGAGCTGCTGTGTTTGATGGAAAAGGCCAATTTATCACGCGTTCTGGTGGGCATTGAATCCCTCAACCAGAAATCACTGGACTCCATAAATAAGCATCAGACCATTTCAGATATTAAGAAATGTGCTGAAGCGTTATCACGACACAAAATCAGGTTAATTGCAAGTCTTGTCCTTGGTATGGATGATGATAATATAGACGATATACGGCAAAGCGTAAATTTCGTTCGGACAATAGAAGCTTACCAGCTTCAACCGGCCATACTGACACCGTTTCCGGGCACACGGATATATGAAAAATATAAAGAAGAAAAACGGATTATCAATAACGACTGGCAATATTATGATATGATGAATGTGAATTTCATACCTAAACTGATACCGCCATGGGAGCTTCAGAAAGAATTCTTTAAATCGTTAAAGAGATTTTATACGCTTCGTTCTTCCTTCGGAATAATGAAAAATTTTGGCATTGAATCGGGCATTAGAAGAATTCTACTTTTCTTGGTATTAAGATTGGGGTTTATAGGTATCTTTTTTTTCGCCATGATTGAAAGCGATAACTTTTATCGTAAATTATGGAAAATGAAAAATAAAACTAAACGGTTGGTCCGTGAACCTAAAATCGGATCGGTTTTCTATGATTTTCAAAACAGTAAAACCCAAGACGTTAAAAGTTCACCTTCTGTATGGCCTGGTTATCCTGATAAAACAGAGGATGTGTAAGTGCGTTAACAGATTTATTCAAAAAGGTTTAGAAGAGTAACTAATGATACAAATGTAATATGTGAAATATTAAATCTATTTCTTAAAATTGACAATAAACATATTTGAAACTATCGGCATTAAATAAAGGCTGAATTTAAATATTTTTTAAATATATGATAGCATAAAGTTTTTACAAAAAATTAATATTTGATCCGGAAAAAAATTTGATGAAAGTGGCTAATCGATAGAAAAAAGTAAATCGGATGGTGGCCACCTTAAATGACATCGCTCTTAACCGGCAACAATTATTCGGATATACTGATACGATAATTTATTTACTGCTGTTATAATAACGATGGTGGTCATCGCCAAAACGCTTAAAAGTTTTATGGCGGAAATTTAACAACATACTGGAGGGAATATGGTACTAGTTGATAAAAATCAATGCGTTGGTTGTGGAATCTGTATATCGGTTTGTCCGGAAGCGATAACGCTAGAAGTTGAAAAAGGATTTGCCCAAATCGTAACGGAAGGCGTGGATTGTATCAAGAAGGTGATCGCCGCCTGTCCTCAAAATGCGATTAAAGAGATAAGGGATAAATTATTTTTTGCTATCGGTACTGATGATCATAAAACCATAAAATCAAATGATCATGTGGGCAAGTCCGCTTATTTCCAAATATTTGAATATTTTGAAGGGAATCTGGCTTTCAGGGAAACCCGGGAAAATCCTAAATACAAGGAAGATGAAACAAAGGTTCACGGCGATCCCGGCAAAGCAAAAGCGACGGCATCCGCCTTGGCAGGTGTGGATGTGCTGGTCGGGAAGTTGATGGGGCCCAATATCGTCAGATTGAAGAATCAATTTGTGTGCGCAATTGTAAGACAAAAGGAGATTGCCGACGTTGTGGATGTCATTAAAAACAATATATGCGCCATCGTCCACGAAAAAAACAAAAAAGACGGCAGAGAACGAAGAGGACTTATATTAAAATAACAAGATAGTAAAAATCAAAATAACGGAATCTTTTAAAAAATAGAGAAAAGATGATCATTAAAATTTTAGGTGCTGAATCTTTAGGTGTCCGCGGTCTTTCATGCGTGGTGGAATTAAAAAATCGAAAGATATGCATTGATCCCGGCATTGCTTTAGGCTGGTCCCGCCATGGATTTTTGCCGCATCCCTTTCAGATTACCGTCGGGACCAGCATTCGGGAAAATATTATTGATGAATTAAAAGAAGCCACGGATATCGTTATCAGCCATTTTGACGGGGATCACTGTCCTTTGCTTAGCCCAAATCCTTATCAGTTGGGAATCGAGGAGGTAAAGGACAGCTTATCCAAATGCCGGATTTGGGCCAAAGGACCTGACCATTGTCCGCCAACCCAAAAAAAAAGAAGAGAGGAATTAGCCGAAAGTCTCAACCGGGATTTGCCCAATGCCGAAGGTGTGAGAGACTACCAACTCGAATTCTCAGTTTCTGTTTGCCATGGGCAACAAGAAGAGCACCGTGTCATGATGAGCCGGATCGAAGAAGATGGAGAATTCTTTGTTCACGCGTCGGATATTCAACTTCTTAACGAAAACACCATCGAAACCATTTTGAAATGGAAACCGGATATTGTCTTCGTCTCGGGACCTCCTTTATATCACTATGCTTTGCCTTCGCATCAAATGCAAAGAGAACATGCCTGGGAAAACGCCATCCGGTTATCCGAACAGATCGGTACGTTAATTCTTGATCACCATCTCCTGAGATCTGAAGAAGGAATTACCTGGCTGGAAAAATTAAAGCGGACCGCTCGTCATAAAATTTATTGTTCGGCGGATTTTATGGAAAGAGCCCCTCTTTTTCTGGAAGCCTGGCGAAAAGAGCTCTACGAATGGCTTCCCCTTTCTGAAGGCTGGCATGAACATTACAAGAACGGTCAAATTGACGTGAATAATTATCGGATCAGGGGATGGGACGTTTTAATCAAAAAAGGAAAGATTAAACCGTGCAAATGGTATGATGTCTGTCCCATGAAAACATACACGGAACAAGGGAAATTGGAAAGATACTGGATTGAAAATTATTGTCTGGTGGACAATCGACATTGCGTGCGCTATCACATGGAAGAACGAGGGCAATATCATCCGGACGATATGCTGCCCAATGGTGAAATAAGAAAAATCTTACAGTAAAATAAGGATCGTTATGATTACAGAAAATGTCAAAAAAATACTCAGTGAATTACCGGATCAGGTAGAGTTAGTTGCCGCGGCCAAAGAAAAAACTTCTGAAGATATATTAGAAGCCATTCACGCCGGCGTTAAAATCATCGGGGAAAATTATATCGGGGAAGCTAAAAGAGCGCATAAGGCCGTGGGGAATCAGGCCCTATGGCATTTTATCGGCATACCTCATAAGCAAAAGCATGATTTTTTAAGAAAAAGCGCCATGGAAATGTTCGATATGATCGAAACGGTTGATTCTCTGAAAATCGCAGAGGGCGTTGACCGGATTTGCAAAGAAATAGGAAAAGTTATGCCGATTTTAATCGAAATCAATAGCGGCAGAGAGTCTCAGAAATCCGGTGTGCTGCCGGAAGATGCGGAAGCATTAATTAAAGAAATTTCAAAATTGCAAAATGTGAAAATTATGGGACTGATGACGATGGGACCTCGATTTGGCAATCCCGAAGATTCCAGGCCCTATTTCAGGGAAACGAGAAAGATATTTGAGCAGATTAAAAAGATTGATTTACCTGATGTGGAAATGAAATATTTATCGATGGGAATGACCAATTCTTATCTTGTGGCTCTGTCGGAAGGGGCCAACATGGTCAGAATAGGGACCAAGATATTTGGAGAAAAAACGTGCAATCGTGTAAATGGCTGACGAAAGATTATAATTTGGTCATAAGATTACTATAGATCAGAAAAGGAGCAAAAGATGTCTGACACTTTTGTTTGGATGGCTGTATTTGCCGTTCTTTCAGCAGTGATAAACGCCGCAGGTATTTTTGCTATTGTAAAATATAGAAAATGGGCGGAAAAAACCAAAGCCTATTTTATGTGTTTTGCCGCCGGCGTATTAATTTCAACGCCTTTGATGCTGGCCCTGCCTCAAGCGTTGCAGAAAAACCCTTATGCGGGATTTATGGCGGCGGGTGGATTTATATTTATGGTGTTTTCCAATAAACTCATAAGATACCATGCTCAAAAAGAAAATCTGGCCTTTGGTATCGTGGTTGCGGAAGGCATAGGAATCCACTCTTTTGTAGACGGAGTTATTTATGCCGTAACCTTCAGTGTCAGTATTCTTACCGGTTTTCTTTCAGCCACAGGTTTAGTGGTGCATGAATTTGCTGAAGGAGTTATAACTTATCTAGTTTTTATGGAAGCGGAGGTAAAACAAAAAACGGCTATCTTTTACGCACTTCTCATTGCCTCCTTTACTACTCCTCTGGGAGCGTTTATAGCGTATCCCTTTATGGGTAAATTAACGGGAAGTGGTTTAGGATTGATGCTGGGATTCATGGCTGGAGTATTAATTTATATTTCCGCTTCGCATCTTTTGCCCGAGGCCCTCGGCGACAAAAAAGAACATTCCATCTTTGCCTTTTTAGGCGGGGTAGGATTGGCCATATTTATTGTATTGTCTAAACTTTTGTAGAGCCTCCTTTTTGAACACAGCACACAGGGGAAAGTGTTGTTATTCATCATTACCAGAAGACAGTCGGACAAAATGTTAAAATTTAGCGGGGTAACTTGACGTATGAAGTCAATGATATCCCTTAGAAGAAATGAATCCGTTGTGTCGAAAACGAGGACTAACGATGAAAGCAGATATTCCGGAACATTTGCCGGATATTTGGGGAGACGAGGAAAGCTTGGTCAGGGTGTTTACCAACCTGATCGGCAATGCAACCAAATTTACGCCTGAAGGGGGAAACATCATGGTCGGCGTTCAACCGAATAGTCACTATATCACGGTCCGTATTTCAGACACGGGCTATGGCATTCCTTCTGACAAGCTTTCCTTGCTTTTTGAACCTTTCTTCAAGGTTAATGGTCAAAACGAGCGAGGTAGTGGATCGGGACTGGGCCTTACTTTTTGCAAGAAAATCATGGAATCGCACCAGGGAGACATCACGGTTATGTCAAAGGAAGGAGAAGGGACGACATTTGTGCTCGAGTTTCCTGTTCAGATGCATACAGAGGAGGCTTCATGAGCGGATTTGAAAGGACGCGCAGTGAATGTCTATCAGGCGAATAATTATCTTTTTCATCCGAATGACATTTCGGATGCATGCTTTTGCTGTGCCCGGAAAGAATCATTTCTGATTGTTGTCCGACATCAGGCAAACAACAAACCGGTTTACCTTTGTTCTGAATGCATGACTGCGAAAAGCGATGAATATCTGCTAGATAATACAAAACCATGGACGGGTTTAAAATCATAACAATCAAAGCCGTACGGGGAGATTTTTTGGCAGGAAGATAATAAGTTTTGTCACAGGTATGAAACGGTCCCGATTACCTGTCTAATTACACTATTTAAGGAGGAACATTAAAAATGAATAAAGCGGATGTTGTTGTTTTAGGAGGATTATCGGGAATTACGGCAGCTATGAGTTGCAGAAGACACTATCCCGATAAAAAAGTTGTTATCGTTCGGAAAGAAGGCACTGTTTTGATTCCCTGTGGGATT
Source organism: Smithella sp. M82 (assembly GCA_001683985.1). Classification (GTDB taxonomy): domain Bacteria; phylum Desulfobacterota; class Syntrophia; order Syntrophales; family Smithellaceae; genus Smithella. Next base: position 4,418 of record MAEO01000097.1, on the reverse strand, counting down.
CCATATATCTACGGAACGGTCGGTGGTCCGGAAAACAATGTTATTCCCGACGGCCTTTTGGAAAATAACGGCATAGAACTGGTCAAGGGAGAAGCTGTCGAAGTTGACCGCAGTAACAAAGTGGTTACCATGAAGGATGGCAATACCATTGGCTATGATAAACTGGTGTTTGCCACGGGTTCGGTTCCTATGGTTCCTCCTATTCCGGGAATCGACAAGAAAAATGTTTACCCGGTCAAAAAAGAATTCGATTACCTTTCAGAGCTTTATAGTGAGTTGAAGAATGTGAAAGAGCTGGTGATCATCGGCGGCGGATTCATTGGAATGGAATTTGCCGACGAGTGCCGGAAGGGCCGGGACATCAATGTGACGGTGGTGGAGGCCTTGCCCCATTGTCTGCAGATGGCAATGGACAATGAGTTCTGCGATGAAGCTCAAAACAAATTGGCGGAAGCCGGAGTAAAAATCTTGGTGAACGAGAAAGTGGTATCCATTCTGGGCGATGAAAAGGTTGCCGGTGTCAAACTTTCGGATGGCCGGGAACTCAAGGCAGACATGGTTATTCTAGGTATTGGTGCCATACCTAATACGGAGTTAGCCCGGAAAAGTGGATTGGAACTGGGGTTCAGAAACACCATTCGGGTAGATCGCTATATGAAAACTTACACGGATCCGGATGTCTTTGCCTGTGGCGATTGTGCGGAAAAAGTATCGTTTTTCGACGGCAGACCGAGCGGAGTTATGCTGGCATCTACCGCAACGTCGGAAGCGAGGATTGCCGGCGCGAATCTGTTTTCACCGACACACCAAAACTGCGGCGTCATCAGTGTTTTTTCTACGGTTATTAACAGTAGAGCCTTCGGCGTGGCGGGTTTGACCGAACGCAGTGCGGGTGAAATCGGCGCTAGAATCGTTACCGGTGTTGCGGAAGCGCCGGACACGCATCCGGGTGGAATGCCCAATTCCTGTCAGACGAAAGTCAAACTCTTGTTTGCGAAGGATACGGGTGTGATTCTGGGTGGTTCTGTAAGCGGCGGGAAACCGGTGGGTGAGATGGTCAATGTATTAAGCGCCTGCATCATGCACAGGATGACAGCGGATGATATAGTGAAATTCCAGATGGGCACGCATCCGGCCCTGACACCTTCGCCGATTATGTATCCCATTGTAAATGCGGCCTGCAAGGCCGTTATTCCACTAAAGGGATAAACAAAGTCTTAATACCCTGCCCCGGCAAACCGGGGTGGTTGGTAAATTAAGGAATGTTTGGATAATGAATAATGCGGCGGATCGTTGTTACGATCCGCCGTCCGTTGTTTATATGAAGCAAAAACGGGTTATTGTAATTTGTCTGGTGTAATGATCGTGCCTACGCCGAGGGGAATAAAATGATCTCCGTATTCGCAGGCGAAGAGTTCACGAGCGCGTTTCCCGCTGCAATGAGAGGCTGCGGCATAGCGGACACCCATATTTTTGAAATGCGCAATTGTCTTGAGAATATTGTTGTCTGCATCATGTAAGAGATGAAAACCACCCATAGCAAGGGCCGGATCATCATCCGGTAAAATGGTCTTTGCTGTTTTTACAATTTTAACAATACCCGGATGCGCACAGCCGGTGATAACCACTGTTCCCACGGAAGATTGTAAAAGAGCCGCCTGTTCGCGGATCAGACCTTTCATATCTCCTGTGCTGTAGAAGCCGGGGGAAATTTCCTGCGCCTTTTTGACTTCAATCAATTCCGCGCCGTAGCGTTTCATATCTTCTTTAAAGCGAGTGGAAAACGAATATGGCACACAGACTGGCATATTGTGTTTCGCGTTCAGAACATAATAAATCCCGCCGGTGTGATCCCAGTGCTGGTGGGAAATCATCAGCAAGTCAATAGATGCCGGATCAATACCCAGCTTTGCCATGTTTTTCGACAGGACAACGCCGTCACCGCCGGTGTCAAAAAGGATATTTTTACCTCCATGTTTGATCAGACAGGAAAATCCCCACGAAGTCTCCAAATCATCGCGGGTTGCATAATTATCACATATGATGGTGATGGACGAATTTTTTACGGATGGCTGACGGTTGGCTTGCATGATGTTTTCTCCTTCTTTTTGTCGTTCAGCTTCTTTCGAATCCTTTTTGCTATAAACCCGTTTTTATGTCGGTGAGTAGATCGCGGATATCTTGGGTATCCGGGAGCGCCTCTTCGATGCGCCGAAGAATATGATAATCAGATGCCAGCGCTCGCGTGGGGGCATAATTGAGGTCATAAAACCAGGAAGCAAGCATGGCCACAAAATCCGTTACCGTACGCAAGTTGTTGACGGAAACCGTTTTGGTTTTCAAAATTTCTTCCACCACGGCGGGAGTTAGTTCACGGCTGGTGCGAATGTGAGGCAACATGTCGGAAAGATTGCTGAATCCGTCGTTGGCAACAGATTTCATAACCAGATCCATGATGTCCAGCTTATCAGCGTCACGAATGAGCCGTAGAAAAAAAATTGCCTCGTCTTTAAGATTCGTGGGAATATCCGATACTTTTTTGTTGTGATATTCCACAGCACAGGCAATGCGTTCCCCGTCATCCGCGTCAAAATGCCGTGGAATTTGTTCTTTTTCCAATATCCTGCGTCCTTCCTGTCCATGATCCACTGTGTCTGCGTCATGGAAAGATTCGTAACGGATATACTGGGGAAAACGTCCTATATCATGCACCAGTCCGCATCCTTCGGCCATCAGGATTTTCTCCGGCGTCAAATTCAGTCCTTGAGCAATCAGACGCGCGTTTTCGGCCACACGCTGACTGTGTCGGTATTTAAGTTCCAGTGCAGCGGGCAAATTGCCTTTTTTGTCGCGATACCGGTTTACATACCGGTCAAACCAGTCAATGAGAAGAGTTCGGGAATCGTCAGTCATATCCACCATGATTTAGGATGTACAGGGTTTGCTTATCTTTTCTTACCTGTTGCGTAATTCTTCAGGGCTTTGTGAAACGTGTTGGCCGCCAGCAGGGCGCAATGTTCCGAGTCTTTAGGCATGCCACCCAAATGATCCAGGATGGAACTCTGGTTGATTCTAATGCATTCCCTGACCGTTTTGCCCTTGGCCATGACGGTGGCCGCCGAGCCTGCGGCATGGGACGTCATGCAACCGTCTGTGGTATAGGAAATATCCTCAATTTTATCATTTCTCACCTTGAGAAAAATTTCCATCGTATCCCCGCAGGGACCCTTTATCTTGGCATAGCCGTCAGGTTTTGCCAGTGTTCCGCAATTTCTAGGATTGTTACCGTAATCAACAACCTTATCGGAAAGACCGCCTGTTAATTTTTCCATAAGGAGGTCAATCATCTCTTTTTTGATTTGTTCTTCGTCCACTTTATCTTTCCATTAAAATATTTTTATCATGCCTTATGAAAATAGACAATATTAATATATATAAATTTAAAGGATTTTTTTGCCGGCATCAGGACCGCTCTTGACGATATACACAGCGGTTATTTTACCCACAATGGCTGATTTCGGATTCAGGGTATCCTTGATGCTGTGCGCCCATTCGACGTTGTGTCTGAAGATGTCATCGTCGGTGTGGATTGTAATATCAGCTTTTATCTGAAAACCGTTTTTTTCTCCCCACCAGGTTAGCGCTATTTGGGGATTCTCCTTCAGATTGTTGAGTGTTTTACCGAAATACTGATCCGAAATAAGCAGTGTTTCATCATCCAAAAATTTAAAGGCACCAATGGGAACCACGTTGGGCGTACCATCGGTTGACGCCGTTGCCAGATACGCTATTTTTGTGCTCTTCAAACTTTCCTTTATTTCTTCTGTTACTTTTATCATAAGATCTACCCCCCCCAATATTATAAAACCATTTCCCCTGATAAAAATGCATTTTACCGCCTTGTTATCCAGTAAAACATGGCCTATGTCTGCTGGTTGGACTTATCATAAAACGGCAGGACAGAAAAACAATAATTTTAAAATTCGACATATTATACTGGCGAATAAAGTAACGACCGGGACTATTCGCCTTACCAACCATATTTAATATGATTTGCCGGCGGTTCGCTGTTTAGAGAATTGTATATAAGCTGAAAACAGTTAGTCATATGCCAGCCGCATTTCTTCGTTCGGCAAGATATACCTGAATTAGTGGCATAAACCCTGCTTAAAATTAATATAATAGCTTGACATTATTGTGTATTTGTGATAATTTTCCTCCCTGAAAACAGCACATGGGAGGTGAAAATGGAACCAAACGTAAATCGTTGGTCTTCTTCTCAGTGCTCCGATAAGTCAGGGGATGGCCTGCAGGACAGAAGTAGCAGTCCAGCTCTTTATTGTAAGTAAAATGTGCCTTGCTGAATGGACCTTCTTCCTCATGTTGTGCCTGCCGTTGAGATGGTCCGATAACGGTTA
>MAEO01000096.1 GCA_001683985.1 Smithella sp. M82 | reverse complement strand
CTCATCAAGCACGCTGGAGCCAAACCGCGCCGGCCATAAATGTCCCTTCCAGCCTTCCCGATAATTAATACGCCTTGTATGCCGCAAAATATTTCTTGACAAGCCAAAACAGCCCCCCTATACTCCACCCATCGAAAAGCAATATCTTATCAATTCAATCGCTCGCGTTGGATGCCCTCCTCACGAGGACATAATCGAACTCTGCCACCGAGATCCCATAATAAGAAGACGCTACGATCTCGCCGAACTCTTCCATATGCCAACCATCTCGAGTCAATTCGCTCAAAGGCAACCCTTGAGGGTTCCTGCCTATAAACAGGACTACATTGGCATATCCCTGGAGCCCCTTAGCCTCGGGAAACCAATAGCCATACATGAGACTCTCTTCCCCCAAGAGATTGGGACCGGCGGTATAGACCGCTCCTTCCCTCTCGGGGTCCTTTTCGCCGAAGAGCTTTGTCCGATAGAAGGCGAGTTCGCTCGTGATTTTGTGCTTGTCCATGCCCACCACAAGAGGTTCCTCCCCCATGATCTCCTCCCACCGATCTTCCAGCACCTCCACCTGACGCGCCAGATCTTCCCAACCCACCATAGGCGCATTTTTCGGATACGCCAAGATCGGGAAACCCAGGGTCGCATAATGAAGCACGAAGCCGAAGACCAGCAAAATAACGGCTATGGTGGGAAGCCATGCCCTCCTCAAAAAGGCGACCAACCTGCCCTCTCCCTCTACCATCTGCCATGCCATTATAGGTACGAGAGAGAACCAAGCGGGGCCGGTCCAGTTGAATTTAACCTCTCGAAAGAGGCTAAAAAGCGTGAAGACGGCAATTGGAAAAAGAGCTGTAATGGCCAAGAAGAGAAACTTTCGCCTTCCCAAAGGATTCGCCGACTTTAAAGATAGCGCCGCCACAGCCGCTGCCAAGCCAGTGGGCGAAAGGAGCAACAATAGATATGCCACCATATCGGGAAGGGAAAACTGTGTAGGAGCCGATAGTCTACGTGGGCCTTGAAAGCCGAAAGAGATCCAGTCGTGTTGTGCGTTCCAAACTATTACGGGAGAGAATATGGCGAAGGCCACGAGCAGAGCCAGATACGGCCAGGCGCTGGAGAGTCTTTTGCGCGAAGGTGAATCTAAGAGCATAAAAAGGAAAACCCCACCCCCCAACAGGGCGATGGTATATTTGGACAGGAGCCCCAATCCGGCGCAAATTCCCACACCCCACCAGGCCGAACGCTTCTCACCGAGGAGGGCCCGTTCCAAAAAATATAGCGTCCCAGCCCAAAAAGCCATAAGCGGCGCATCCGGCGTCATGATCATACCGGTGCCGAAGAAAAATGGGATAGTCGAAAGGAGCAAGAGAGACCTGAAGGCGACAGACCTGTCGAAACAATTTCTCGTCAAGCCGTATATGAAAGAGGCGGCAACTACCCACGAGAGGAAGGCGCCGATTCTGACAAAAAACTCCGTATGGCCGAAGACGGCAGTGAAGAGCGCTATGAGCCAAGCCACCATAGGAGGGTGATCTAAATAGCCGATATCCAAATGCTGAGCGTAGTTCCAATAATAGGCTTCCTGGTGTATGAGTTCCATGGTGCTCATATAAAAGAGGCGCAGTAAAGCTGCGTAGGATACTAGCAACACCGTCACCATACCCCAATGCACCTTCTCACTTCGCCTCAAGCCGGTCACGGGGAAGACGAAGAGCGCTGATCCCAGATATGTAACTGCGGCAGACGCCGCGATCGCTAACGCTACGGCCACAAGCGGCGGCCATTCCCAAGAGCGAGCCGCCGTAGCCAGAACACCCCCGCGCAGAAAGAGGGCTGCTGCAGCTACGGCGAAAAACGCCATGCGCTCACGCCGAGGCGAAAGGCGAAATTGCCCCCTTCCGAAGACAGCTTTGGCGTTATAGAAACTGAGAAAAGCTGCGGGTATGAAGCTCACCACATGGGCCTGGCCCGGAGGAAAGCGCAGGGAGATCGCAACCCAAAAGAGCAGAAAATCGAAGATCATGCCCGAGGTCCCCAGCGCCGACGCGTAAATGCTGCCCCTTATGCTTTTCCCCTCTGCCATACCCTTTCCCCTCTCCGTCAAAGCCTAAAAAACCATACCACCGCTACAATTTCCCACATCATTTATCATTTCGCTCTCAGGGGGAAATGGGGGACAGCCACTGATTATTTAGCCACGTCTTCGGAGAGGGGCGAATGCCCCTTTTATACGGATTCCACA
>MAEO01000095.1 GCA_001683985.1 Smithella sp. M82 | reverse complement strand
TGTGGAATCCGTATAAAAGGGGCATTCGCCCCTCTCCGAAGACGTGGCTAAATAATCAGTGGCTGTCCCCCATTTCCCCCATGTTTTGCCGCTTCTTGAGATAGTGGAAGACTGGCGGGGTTTTATAGGGGATGATGTAAGCGCTGAAGAGATGGGATGTTTCCGTTTACACGAACGCACAGGGCATTCTTTAGGAGATGAAGCCTTTTTGGAGAAAGTGGAAGGATTGGTCTTTCGTGTTTTGCGGCGGCAAAAGCCGGGGCCGAAAAAGAAAGACACAGGCAGTTAGGTATACTGTCCCCGGAATTTCCCGGTCCCCGGAATTTCCCGGAATTCGTCCCCGGAATTCTCCCACTCCGACTCCGGAATTCTGTCCCCGGAATTGGTCGTAATTGCCTCCCGGAATTGCCAGGTTTTGTTTTTCTTGCCAAAGAAACTATTACCTGAGTCCGTGCACCCTTTCAATTTTTAAAATCTATCTTGGACAGATATGACTCCGAATATTTTTTTAATTCTTCTTCTCCTCTGAGGACCCGCAGGCCGCCTTCGGCAAGAGCTACAATCTCATCCTCTCCCGGATAGACGAACACCGGGGCGATAAATTTAATCCAGTCCTTGATTAAATCCGTGAGCATCAGGGAATTCGCTAAGCCCCCGGTCAGGATTATTCCGTCAATCTCTCCTTTCAGGACAACGCTCATACTGCCGATTTCCTTGGCAATCTGATATGCCATGGCGTCAAATACCAGTCTTGCCTGTTCGTCTCCCGATCGTATCATCTCTTGTATCTTCTTGACATTGCTTGTACCGAGATATGCGAAAAGGCCGCCTTCACCGACAAGTCGGCGCTGTATTTTTCTCTTGTCATGCTTGCCGGAAAAGGCCATGTCAATCAGGTCTGCCGTGGGAAGAGAACCCGCCCGCTCCGGCGTAAACGGCCCCTCGGCAAGTCCGTGGGTGCAGTCGATAACCCGTCCTTTTTTATGGGCGCCGACAGTGATCCCGCCGCCGAGATGTGCCACGACGAGGTTCATCTCTTCGTATCGTTTTCCCAGCTCTCCCGCGCAACGACGGGCCGCCGCCTTCTGATTCAGAGCATGGAGGGCGCTTTTCCTCTCAATTTCCGGCAAGCCGGAGAACCGTGCGAGAGGTTGGAATTCGTCTGTGCTCGGCGGATCGATTACGATGGCAGGCATTCCGTATTTTTTTGAGAAATCAAGGGCTATCGCGGGACCAAGAGCTGACGGGTGTTTCCCGAACTTCCCACCGAGGAGATCCCTGCACATGCTTTCATCAATTTCATACGCCCCTGCCGGCATCGGTCTGCCGAGGCCGCCACGGCTGACAATCATGTTCATGTCTTCCAGGCCGACACCGTTTTTCCTCAGGAATTCAAGGATGCCCCTTTCACGAAGAGACATCTGCTCTTCTACGGATGCATACAGGGTTAAGTCTTTGTTGCTGTAGCGGATTGTTTCGACATCCGCACAGTCATTTCCTCTGAACCAGGCAACCTTTGTAGACGTTGATCCGACATTGATCACAAGCAGGCGATATTCTTCAGCCACCGTTCCCTCCTTTTTCACACATCAAGGATGCAATGGCGATTTCCACTATCCTGCTTTTATGGGACACGAAAGGAAGATTCATAATGACCGGGTTTGTCGTTCCCATAATCGCACCTGCTGTCTCCATTTTTCCGAAAAACACGAGGGCTTCAGCCAGGAGATGACCCGTATCTACTTCCGGGACAAGGTATATATCCACGTTTCCCGTCACACTGCTTTTGAGACCTTTACGCGCCGCCGCAGCCTCGCTCAGGGCGCAGTCAATATCAAGCGGTCCCTCAACAACGGCCCTTCCGAACTGCTTCCTTTCCGCCATCTTAGAAAGTATCGCCGCATCAAGGGTCGATGGTATGTTGAGATTTACCTGCTCAATCGCGGCAAGAGCGGCGACTTTCGGGGCGTCGAGTCCCAGTATTGCCGCAAGCCGGAGGGCATGTTCAAGGATGATCTGCTTTTCGGCAAGTGATGGACTGTTGTTCATGAATGTATCGGTGACAAGAAAGAGCTTTTCCGGCTTCGGCAGTTGAAAGACTGAAATATAGCTCGTGAGCTTTCCCTTCCGGAAACCGTTTTTTGCATCCATGACGGCGTCAATCAGCGCCTGGTGATTAGCGCCGCCCTGCATCAATATATCGGCGCGGCCTTCCCGGATGCTCAGTATTGAGGCGCTCAGCGCTTTATCGGGGTCTTTCTCGTCGATGATTTCATGTTCCAGCGATTTGAGCGATGTTCCCTTGATTACGTCTTCAATCTCTTTCCCGTCACCGACGAAGGATGGGATTATAAGTCCCGCGCCTGCGGCCTTTTCGAGGGATTGCATATCTGTCTTTGCAGCATCAGGAATCACTAATCTCTTCACGCCGCCTTCCTTCACCGCATCAATGATATCATTAAACGTTTTCAGCATCTCAGATCACCTTCCCTGTCATCCTGTCCGCCACCACAACGCTCACGGCAAGCTGATCCACGATATTATCGCTGGTGTCGGACCGGGCAGGGATGCACACGGGACCGCGGGATGTCACAACGAGGGAACAGCGGGTTACATCGAGGAAGAAGTCCAGCTTGCAGATGATGTTTCCTGTATCGAGGCAGGGAACGAGAAGGATGTGCGGCATACCCTCCTTATTCACGTTGCTGAAATCAACCGGACGGTCTCTCCCGCCAATGAATAACTCCGTAAATGAAGTTGCATCAACAATCTCGCACTCTCCAAAATCACCCTTGTCGGCAGATTGCCTGAGCAATTCAAAATCCCGGTAGGAGGATAGCGCGCCACCTATTTCCCGCTGACCGGAAAGAACGGCAATCCGCGGTTTCGGATATCCCATCAGACGATAGACAAAGAGGGCGTTTTTGATTATCTCGGCCTTCGTCTTCACGTCCGGCTTGATGCTGACGCCTGTGTCCGTAAAGGCGATCAGGTGGTCGAGACCGGGAACATCCCAGAAGGTAACGACGCTTACGGTCATTCCTGAACCGGCTTTACTTTCTTCTCTGATGATGGAGCGATAGATATATGAGGTTGGTATCTGTCCCTTGCTTACGATAGAGATCTTTCCGGAAAAGAGCATGTTGAGACCGAGATCGGCAGTGGCCTGCCTCTCATCGCCGATTATCTTTTCAAATCCGCCGATGTCGAATTCGACCTTTTCGGCCACCCGTTGCATCTTTTCCATATTGCCGATGAGAATAGGTTCGATATACCCTTTCTGCCAGCTCGTTTTCACGGCAAGCATGAAGTCCTCATCTTCGGGGGCAAGAACAGCCAATTTCTTGGGACCTTTTTCCTGTGCAATCCGTGAAAAATCATCCAGTGATCTGATCATGAAAAGTACATTGATAAGAACTTCCTTTTATTTGTCGGCAGTATAAGAAACGTTTTCTTGTGTGTCAGGA
>MAEO01000094.1 GCA_001683985.1 Smithella sp. M82 | reverse complement strand
ATACGTCAGCCGATCTTCATCGGTAAAGAATACGTCAAGCCGGCGATTGCCGCGTTGAACGATGTGATGAGGATATCGGGGAACTACTATCCGGGGTAAATGAGCCATAATGGAAGAATTAATATATTTCTGTCTTCCGACTGTCAACAATAATCAGTGGCTGTCCCCAGTTTCCCCTATCTTGAAAAAGATACTGCAATGCTATCCTGTTTTACTGCAACATGATCTCTTCCATGCCATTCATATGTAATTTTCAGGTTTCCTGTTGCTATAAATTCATTAACTATACTTGCCGGAATTTTAGCAAAACCATATGTAATATAACCCAATCCTGAAGAATTCTGAGGATCCTGCGGACGGAAAGGATTACGAAGATTTACAGAAACATTTGCTCTTTCTGTACCTGACTCAAAAATAAGTCTTGCTTTTGCTTCATAACCAGATCCACCGTTAACGCCATTAGTCACTAGTGCATTCAATAGAATATAATAACTATTATTCCTCGTTCCTGATAATTGTGTCTGGACATTTGTATATTCCCAAACCGCTTTTGCGCCTCTGGTTCTAAGCCAATGCCATCCTGAAATTAAACTTCCGCCTGTCTGTTCATATCTTGTTGGTGCAATTTGTGCTGCCGTTGCCCAAAGAATAGTTGCTGACAGCATAACCCCTAGCAATAACCCAAACCCTACTAATCTAGCTTTATTTCTCATAAATTTCCTCCTTGATATAAATATAAAAATTAGGTAACTATTCAACCCCCTTATTAATTTAAAAGTATCTTACCCCTCCCTAAAAAAGTCAAGGGATTTTTTTAATTTCTTTGATTTTTTTCTGAACTCCCTTTCATTTTCATGATAATAGTAAATCATGAAAATGACAATGGTTATTCAGGGACGGGGGGGGGAAATTGGGGAGGGGGAAATTGGGGACAGCCACTGATTATTTAGCCACGTCTTCGGAGAGGGGCGAATGCCCCTTTTATACGGATTCCACAAAA
>MAEO01000093.1 GCA_001683985.1 Smithella sp. M82 | reverse complement strand
TAGCAAAAATAAACTGAACAAATGTATTGACATTTAGTTTTGGCGGTGATATGCGCAGCCCATGTCTGACGCCATTGAAAAAATCAGGGTGAAGTACGAACATCTACGTTCACACTTAGACGAGAGGGTTCTTCGTCTATGGGCTGCTGTGGAAGCCCAGTCGTTAGGCAGAGGAGGGATAGGCCAAGTATCTGCAGCCACATCCTTATCAAGAACGACGATATATGTAGGCGTATCCGAACTTGCATCGGAAAAGTCGAAAGCTGCAACATGTATTCCCGGCAGGATACGTAGGCCGGGCGGCGGCAGAAAGAAGCTGAAAGAGAAGGATCCCTCGTTGCTTCAGGCTCTTGATGAGTTATTGGAACCCAACACCCGTGGAGACCCGGAGACACCGCTTCGTTGGACATGTAAGAGCACGACAAAGCTTTCCGAGGAGTTGAGGGCCAAAGGTCACAAGGTGAGTCAAAGAACGGTTTGTGATCTATTGGATGAATTAGGTTACAGTCTTCAGGGAAATCGTAAAACCAAAGAAGGGTTATCGTCTCATCCAGACCGTGATCAGCAGTTCATCCATATTTCGGAGAAGGTGAAGGCGTTTCAGTCCAATGGGCAGCCAGTCATTTCGGTAGATACCAAGAAGAAAGAAATAATTGGCGGGTTCAAAAACAATGGCCGGGAATGGGAACCAAAAGGAAAGCCTGTGGAAGTTAATGTTCATGATTTTCCTGATGCTACGCTTGGTAAAGCAATCCCCTACGGTGTTTACGATATAACCGCCAACAAGGGATGGGTAGAGGGCATTCGCCCCCTTTCAAACGTGGGCATTGACCACGACACAGCGGAATTTGCGGTAGAATCAATTCGCCGCTGGTGGCGTGAGATGGGCAGTTCCGTATATCCCGACGCAAAGGAGTTGCTGATTACCGCCGATGGAGGCGGCAGTAACGGCAGTCGCGTAAGGCTTTGGAAGCTGGAATTGCAGAAACTTGCAAACGAATTGGGCATGGTTATTCATGTTTGTCATTTTCCCCCTGGCACCAGCAAATGGAATAAAATCGAGCATAAGATGTTCAGCCATATATCTCAAAACTGGCGAGGACGTCCGTTGATTTCACGAGAAGTGGTCGTTAAGTTGATCAATAATACAAAAACAAAAAAAGGTCTCGAGATCATGGCGAAATTGGATACCAATTCTTACAAGACCGGCATCAAAGTTTCCGATGAAGAAATTCGGCAGATTACTGCCGAAAAAGATAATTTTCACGGAGAATGGAACTACATGATAAGACCGATGCCGTCGCATTGAATGTCCAATTTATATTTTCTAAATGCCTTAG
>MAEO01000092.1 GCA_001683985.1 Smithella sp. M82 | reverse complement strand
GCAAAAAGATATGGGACATAGTTAGTTTTCTAAAGGGGGATGAGGGGGGATTTTCATGCTCCTTTGTGACGGAGACCGTCATATGACTTTCTCAAAGAATTGTAATCAGCAATGAGTTTTAAAAGTTCAGATTCCAAATCAGGACCGCTCAATTTCCTATTAATGTATTCGTCATTAAACTCATTTTGTGCTCCTCCTATTTACAAATATTTCAGGGATAACTGCCCTATTTATTCAAAGGCATAACGTGGCCTTCACTTGCGGCTATGGAGCGCCAGCGGAATGGCCGTCAAGTGAAAGGCATGGTTCGGAATTCTCCATTACGATCAACCTCTTCCTCTACAGGTATCTTTCAGTAATGTACCGAACGTACTCTTGATGAGTAGACCGCAGTTGAGTGGCCAATGTTGCAATCAGCTTCTGATAGGTGAGGGAATGAAACTTTATTCCGTCTCCACTTGTCACCGAAACAAACTCTTGGACTTCGTCTTGATGACATTTTCCTTGTTCGCCAAGCACATCATACCATAGGTACAGGAGGCGGAAACCACCACGGCCAAATTTGCGCTTCATTGCAAGGATGTGCTTGATTAACTGTGCGGGGTGTAGATGTTGGAACTGTTTGTCATCCGGGGAGATTCTCTCTGCGAAAGCTCGCAGATTGGGAATGTCGTCCCAAATGTCAGCACAATCCAGATACTTTTGTTTGAGCCCACCGTGCCGGTGCGTTCTGTATGCCTCAGAGAACTTGCACTCGATCGCAAACCGTTTAAATTTTGCTTCAGGCTTATTGTGAATGACGACATCAATGTTAGGGTGGATGCCGAAGGTGTCATTAATCGGGTACTTTTCCTCGAATTGTATATCATAAGAGACATCTGACCCTTCCCTGCAAAGGCCGCACGCTGAGGCAATCACAGGGGCAGCAGAGGCGGACTTCCAGTATTGAAACACATTGACTCCCAACGCCGAAGAGGAGTGAATAGCCTGCATTTTGCCTGGAAGACCGCCTGAGCCGAGCTCGCTACCATCTCCTGCAGCAAAAGACGCTCGGACATCTGGAAGGAGTGGTTGGAAGAGGTTATGGTCAACGTTGATAGTATACACAGGGCGACCGCAACCTATTTTGCTGCCGACAAGGTCCAGACCCCTATTCTTGGCCCATTCAGTCTGCTTTGCCAGAATGTACTGATATCCGTTCATTCTTCCTCTGTATAATTCTGTAAACACAGACTGCATCCTTCTGTATAAATCGATTTTCTATGTTTGAAACATTAGCAGTATCATTAAATAAAGTCAATCATTTAAATCATAATTCAAACTTTTTCGATTCCGATTTATACAGACTGTATAAATCGGCTAAAGTCCTTCAAAGGACTTTTAACTCCATGACCACCTTTGCTTAAAACGTCGGTATAAATCATAGCATGAACCTATCCCCGTTGTACAAATAATGGATACAAATATAATCGGCCTTAAACACTGTCGGTAAAAAATCGTGCTTTTAAAATACCTTCGGCCCACTCTCCTTCCGCTGTTGAATCCCATACGATACCACCACCAATGCCCATTTCTCCCTTTCCGTCTTCACGATTTATCAAAACCGTGCGTATCGGAATATTCATAAATAAATCTTTGTTGGGCTTGATATAGCCAATGGCGCCGGTGTATATGTTGCGTGGTTCGCGCTCAAGTTCATGAATAATTTCCATAGCCCTTATTTTGGGCGCTCCGGTCACTGATCCCGAAGGAAACAGGCTTTTAAATAAATTGTATATCGATATATCCGGTGCAACGTCAGCGGTAACAGTCGAGGTCATTTGAAACAGTGTTTTATACGGAGTTATTTCATACAAGCGCGGCACACGAATATTTTTCCCGATGCGCCCCAAATCATTGCGCAGTAAATCAGTAATCATTACATTTTCAGCCCTGTTTTTTTCATCACGATAAAACTGGCGTCTGGCAGAGAGGTCACTAAAAATACTTTCCCCCCTTTGCCATGTACCTTTCATGGGTTTTGATAAAATAAATTTTCCCTTCTTGTACAGGAATAATTCCGGCGAGAGCGACGCGATACTGTATTTATCGGCTTCAATAAAGGCGGCATACGGCACAGGTTGAACATCAAACAGTTTTTCATATAAATCGAACGCATTACCGTTGAATTCGAAAAGCATCTTTAAGCAATAAGTAATCTGGTACACATCGCCTGATTGTAAATACGAACGAATAATATCAATATGTTTAAAATATTTTTCTTGGGAAATATTAAAACGCAGATTTCTTACCTTATTTGATTGATAGTCCGGAATAAAACGATCATTGTCTTGCCTTGGTCCTTGATAACATCCTGCGTATATAAGAGGAAAACCGTTAAGAGAGTAAGAAGAAAATGCTTCTTCAAACGAGTAACCCAATTCGTAGGAAAAAAAACCGGCGACATACAAGCCTTGTGCGAGGGCATCTTCGATCTTTTCAAAAGATCGCGGAACGTCTTCGAAAGAAAAACAAGCTATAACCGAAACAGGATTATCAAAATATAAAGCTGGTTTTTCAAAAGCACAGACTATCTTCATACGGCAACTTTCTGTAGATCGGGATGCCGTATTATCTCGGCTAGAACATGATCTGAGAATATGAATTATAATTATTTTTTCGGCGAAAGTATATGAATAAGAATTATATCTGTCAATCACGAATATGAACCCCGAAGCAAGCTGCGGGGCTCATATTCTTCGCGTTGAATTATGCATTTTTAAGAAAAACGATAATCTCTTCAATATCGGGTAGTTCTGAGATAGGATAAATCTTTACAAAACAGACTTTCCCCGACTCATCGAGAATAATGTTTGCCCGTTGAGAAAAACCATTCTGCTCCCGGAATAAACCGATTCCTTTGGCTACGTTCCCATGGGGCCAGAAATCTGCCAGAAGTTTTGTATTTTTTATTTTGATCGCTTTGGCCCATGCGGCTTTGCACGGAACACTATCCACACTTAAACCAACAGCAATTGTGTTGAGTTTATCGAATATTTTTTTATTCTTTTCCAGCGACTGCATCTGCATAGTACAGACAGGCGTCCAGGCAAGGGGATGAAACGACAATAAAACGAGTCGACCCCTCATTGTGGACAGGGTAAAATTCTGCCCTGATTGATCCGGCAAAATGAAATTTTTGACCACTTTTCCCAACTGAATAATAGTTTTTTCTGCCATAGAACACCTCTAATAATTTTTTTCATATCTTCTTTTCTATTAATAGACCCACTATCTGATAAACCTGAATAATAATTGCAGAAGTGAAACCCTGTCACAATAAGGAGGATAACGCAAAGATATATCCGGCAAATTTGACCGAAACAGAATACCGCGCTGGTGGGTGAAAGTATCGAAACTTGCTTTCCCGTGATAGCCGCCCATGCCGCTTTCCCCAATGCCGCCGAAGGGAAGCTCCTGACTGCCTATGTGGGAGATAGTATCATTGATACAACCACCTCCGGAAGATGTTTCCCGGAGAATCCTGTTCTGTATTTTCTTATTTTTAGAAAAACAGTAAAGAGCCAAAGGACGTGGCCGCTGATTTACAAAAGCAATTGCTTCGTCAATATCGTTATATTCAACCAGGGGTAAAATGGGACCAAAGATTTCTTCCTGCATAACGGGATCGCTGGGAGAAACCTGATCAATGATCGTCGGCGCTATATATAGATCTTTTCTCTGACTATTGCCGCCGTAGATAACCCATCCGCTTTTCATAAGTTGCAAAAGACGGTTGAAATGCCGCTCGTTGATAATTCTGGCATAATCAGGACTCATCATAGGATTTTCGCCATAAAACGAATGAAGCGTGCCGACCATTTTCTCAATAAAGGAATCTTTTATTTTCCGATGTACCAAAACGTAATCGGGAGCAATGCACGTCTGTTCGGCATTGAAAAATTTCCCCCAGGCAATTCTTTTTATCCCATAATTAAGACTTGCTTCTTCATCAACAATAGCTGGACTCTTTCCTCCCAATTCCAGCGTTACCGGTGTAAGGTAACGGGCTGCCGCTGTCATGACAATACGTCCGACAGCTGTGCTTCCGGTAAAGAAGATGTAATCGAATTTTTCTTCCAACAGCTTTTTGTCGCTTCGGCTTCGCCCTGAAAAACCGCCACATAATCGGAGGCAAACAATTCCGTTATCATCTTTTCAATCACCGCCGATGCGGATGATGAAAACTCAGAAGGTTTGATGAGCACGCAATTGCCCGCCGCTATGGCCCCGATTAACGGCGCAATGGTCAACTGGAAGGGATAATTCCAAGGGCTGATAATCAAGACAAGGCCATATGGGTCATGGTAAATGCGGCTTTTTGAAAAGAAATGAATGATAGGTGTCGCCACTCGCCGGGGACGCGACCAGGAGTGAAGATGGCGAATAATATGATCAATTTCAGTGTATAGAATTCCGATTTCACTGGCATAAGCTTCAAATGGCGGCTTACGCATATCGTCATAAAGAGCGGCCATGATTTCCGGTTCATATTTACGTATACCTTCCTTGAGCTTTGTTAGTTGACTGATACGAAAGTCGACATTTCTTGTTTTTCCCGCGGCAAAGAACGCTCTCAGTTGGGTTAACGTTTGTGGTATGGATTCCGGTTTCATAATATCCCCCACACTAAAAACTATTTCATTTAAGAAAAAAATCCAAACCTGTTCAGATCATTACATATTTGTTATGAATCTGCGATGTTAATCTTACCGTTCTATTTCGAAGCATTCTGTTTTAATAATTTCCCGACTTGTTCCAAAGCTCTGAAGATTACCTGGTCCATATTATAGTATTTATACTCGGCCAGACGGCCCCCGAATATAACTTCTCTTTCCTGACTCTCTGCCTTTTGATATTTGGCCAGCATTTCCTGATCGGTTTTCAGTCTTACCGGATAATAAGGTTCGGTCTGATCATCACAGGGATATTCTCTGACGACAACCGTGCCTTGCGATAAATCGGTTCTTTCGCGATAAAAGTGTTTTGGTTCAACAATACGCGTATGGGGCACTTCCCGATCAGCATAATTCATAATACCGACACCCTGATAATCATTCAACTGCATTTTTTCAATTTCAAAACGGCATGATCTCCATCGCAGTTTTCCGTAACAATAATTGAAATACCGATCTATGGGGCCGGTGTAAACAAGCATCTTTGCAAGAGACTTCCAATAATCCCGTTTTTCAAAAAAATCGGTTTTCAGTTCCACCGGTACATCCTTCAATAACTTTTCAAAAATCGGTGTATATCCTCCGATGGGCATACCTTGATAATCGTCATCATAATATATGTCATTATAAGTGGTTCGTACCGGAAGCCTTGTAATAACTTCAGCAGGAAGTTCTCTGGGATCACAGTCCCATTGTTTTATCGTATAACCCTTTATAAACACCTCATAAAGTTCCCTGCCGATAAGGCTTATCGCCTTTTCTTCCAGATTTTGCGGAGACGGAATTACAGGTATTCTGGATTTTAAAAACTCTCCGGCTTCATCCGGTGATAAAGTAAGATTATAAAATTTATTGATGGTTGCCAGATTGATCGGCAGGGAATAAACTTTTCCCGCTGCCGTTGTCAGCACCCGATGCCGGTAATTATTAAAACCGGCAAAAGAGTTTATATACTTCCAAATTTTTTCGGAAGATGTGTGAAAAATATGAGGCCCATATCTGTGAACGTTGACACCGGTTCCCGGATGATTGTAGGAAAAACAATTGCCGCCGATATGATCTCGTTTTTCAATCACCAATACTTTTTTACCGGCTTTCTTTACTTCGTAGGCAAAGACAGCGCCGAAAAAACCGCAGCCGACTACAACAAAATCATACACTGTTATAATTCCCTTCTATGGTTTTTGTGCGGGGAAATGCGGCCATCGGCAATACCTCCCACAGTAACAACCGGAATTTTCACCGTTTCCGCAATGCGTGGCGTTAGTATCATTGTCGTGACATCGTCATTTAACGGATGACCGCCTTCTTCGATCCCCGCGGCATAAATTCCGTCATAACCTGCCTTTTCCGCATGCACGGCATGACGTACCGTGGAAAAGCTTGATTCCCGCTTTTTTCAGGACATCTGCATATTCTCTGCCGACTACTCTATCCAGCGGTGTACCGGATATTTCCAAACCGACCACCTTTTCTTCAACGCAGACGCGCAGATACATTTTGTGATGCTCGGCCGTGATATGAACCGAGGCAGAATTGTGACATTGACCATCAATGGCTTGTCCGTAAGCTTTCTTGTCAACTTAATGGCCTCGCGGAATTCTTTCTCAGTTGAATAATTTCCAGCAGTCAGGTTATACCCATGCCTCCCGCGTTGGATATTGCCGCGCAAAGTTTCGGCTGGCAAAGCCACATCATGGCGCCGCATATAATGGGATATTGGATACCGAACATTTCAGCTATGGCTGTTTTCATTTCTCTACCTAATATATTTTTTGTAATAATTGTTTGCTGTTATATCAATCAGCAACCACCAGAACATCGATATTCGTCGATGGCGGCATATGATCATCTTCTAATACTTTAACAATATCGCTATACAGTCTTTCTTTTATTTTACCGAAAATTCCCCGTTTTTTCTGAAAAGTTTTGGCAAAAGCTATGGCCGATGCCATCAGATCTTCCTGGTTGGCACAGGATTTTACAATTATATTATGTTTTTCCAGTTCAGGGGCGGTGTAACGATTCCCTGTAAATTGCATTTGTGATAATATGTGTATAGGAACGGCCTTTTTCATAAAAGCATCCATGCCAAATCTGAAAGGAATTCCGATATTCACTTCCGGAAAGCAAAAAAATCCACGGTCTGAACGCATGAAACGAAAATCACAGGCACAGGACAATATCGAACCATTGCCGAAAGCGTGACCGTTAATCGCCGCAATTACCGGCACCGGATAAAGAAGGAGTGTTTTAAACACATAGTCCATACCATTGATAAAATCTCTGACCGGCTGATGTTCATTTTTCTGCATCTTTTCCATTATCCAGTTAACATCCACGCCCTGAGAAAAATTCTTCTCGTCGCTGGAGGTAATGATCAATGCTGTTACTGATTTATCGGCAATTATTTCATCCAGCATCGCTTTCAAGGTTTGGGCAAATTCGAGATTCTGCCTGTTTTCACCATTGCTCAAAGTGATAATTGCTACAGTTTCATCTTTAGTCCATGTCATGATAGGCATATAGTTTTCTTCCTTTCTCTTTTAACAATATTTTTCAACATCTCCATCTTATAAAAACAAATAAAATTGAATTGGCTGAAATATATGGATTTCATTTGGTATTTTATAGAAAATCAACCTGTTATTACGGGCACACATCTACTCTTTGTCCTGTAAGAAAATCTTACGACATTTCGAAATTGGAAACGGGGTTAGATGCCCCTTGCCAGGAAATGCATCTTTGCCCTCCGTAACCAGCTGCCGCTTCCAACGGTTTAAAACACTGGTATGGATCCCCAAGTTCCTGGCTGCTTCTGTTGTCTTGTATCCCTGTTCCGTTACCAAACGGACGGCCTCTTTCTTGAATTCTGCTGTATACTGCTTCTTTTCTGTCGCCATGGTTCACCTCCAAAAGTTGATCCATCCTATCACGCTTTTCTTGGTGTCCACAATTACTATACCAGTTCAATCAGTTGAATTAACTCTGTCGGGCTTTCAATTTTGTTGCGCGCACTGCTTCTGCGTGTAATTTTATACCGAGTGCTCCGATTACTTTGAGAATGGTATCAAATCCCGGACTTCTTTCACCGGATAGAGCCTTATACAGACTTTCTCTGGATAAGCCGGCATCCCGAGCCACTTGAGACATCCCTTTGGCCTTGGCAATGTCTCCCAACGCCTTCGCAATAAAGGCCGCATCACCATTGGCTTCCTCAATGCACATTTCCAGATAAGCAGCCATTTCCTGCGTTGTACGAAGGTGTTCGGAAACATCATATTTTGTCGTAACTGTTCTTGCCATGTTTTACTCCTATAAATTTCTTGCCAGGCGAAGTGCAGTTTTTAATGTCCTTTGCCTGTGTGCTTTTGTTTCCACCAGCAAGTAAAATTATCAAGGTGGCTCATACTTAGCGTAATAAACCCGATAGCCGGGACCCTGATCAATACGCATTTCCGAAACTCCTTCACCAACAGGTTTAACATCCCCGGGATTGCCCATTGCCAGTCTCTCGATTCTTGCCTGAATGCGCGCACGTGCCCGAATATCTTGAAGACCATCAATCCATTTGGCAAAATGGTTCGTTTTGCGAATCTCCATCATGCATTTAGTGTAGCCCATTGGCTACACTTTGTCAATGAGATTTTTACGCTTTGTGATAAAAAGTTCAGCAGAAGAAGAATTGGACAAAGATTTTCAATTATTTGTAAAGTGCGGCCATTTCCTTAGCAGAGAATATTCACCCAATCTCTGGACAAGAAATGAAAAAGGTTTATTTGTTTGGACGATTGAACATATTTTCCCACAGGGTAAGAACATCCCGAAATACTGGATTGATATGATAAGCGACGGCGACGAGGAATCAGCAAAAAAGTGTATGATGAGATGGTACATTCTTTCGGTAATTTGACCCTAAGCGGTTATAATTCCAAATTATCCAATCAGTCTTTTGAGAAAAAACAAAGCAAAGCGGAAGCTAATATTTTCGGCAACAAGATTTATATTGGTTATAAAAACGGGCTTGCGCTTAATAACATCAGATTTAAAGTAGGGGAAGAAATTACTTCTCTTTCAGAAACAAAAAATGGACAAGGGAACATATCGTCGCTCGTAATGATGAAATGGATTATTATCGCCGGAAATTCTGTTGATTACAGTAATACACCGGAAGAAGAGCTGGCTGCTGCTATCGCCAGAAAAATAACGTCCTTTAACCCGGACACATTTGAAACGAGCAATAAGCAGAATAAATTAAAGGCTGATTAACTTCTTTTGCACAGGCAACGACGATACGCAAAGGGGTAAAATATAAATTATTTTTTCTTTAATGATTTGTTCGGTTTTAAACAAACTTTATTGTATAGTACTTCCAATATAGTTTCGTGAGGAATACTTTTCCACTCTTTATTATTACCAAATTTATGACTATTTATAACATTCCCCTTATCATCACAATGTATAATTTCTTTAAGTCTTGTCAGTTTCTTCTTACAATCGATTTCATCAAGATACAAATTGTGGTCATAGTTTTGGTATTTTAGGGCTGTTTCCGGATTGTAAAATTCCTTTACATTATCAATCATTTCCTTTTTACCTTCATCTGATACTATTTGATAGCTCCAAACCGATACAATATTGGATGATTTGGTAATGTTTTTTTTATTGTAGTAAAGATTTTTCCAATAATACTCCCATACATTACTATCCGGTTTTGCGGACACTAAAACAGGTGGTTTAATATCCTGTTGCGGTTCCATTGACTCAGAATAAACACAAACCGGATTTACAAGTAGAAAGAGAACCAGAAGCGATAAAGAAATAACTGAATAAATCTTTTTCATTATCTTTCCTCCCCAAAATTAATATCCAATTTTCGTTTTTCTCATTGAATTGAGTATCATAATAACACAATTAATTTTTTTTAAACAAATATTCAACTAATGAAATCTATCAACCCTTTCTTATTTCTCAATGCTACTGTTATTATAAATAGTTATTGTCATGTAGCACATTATAATATTATTTTATTTCCTAGTTAGACTAGGAAATAAAATAATTCTTGATAGTATGACTATGAAGATGTAGTTTAAATTATTATTACGGGAGGATATGAAATGACCGAGAAAAGCAGACCGAAGAGCAGAAAAGACCGTATAATGGATGCTGCCCTGCGCATTTTCGCCGAAAAAGGCTTCCAGAACGCGACGATCACGGAAATAAGCAAAGAGGCGGGGGTTTCGGAGGCAACAATCTATGAATATTTCGGCACGAAAGAAGATCTTCTTTTCGCCATTCCTGAAAAAATATCCAACGATACTTTTGAAGCATCGGCAAAAGTCATTCCCTACATAAAAGGAGTTGAAGGCAAGATAAGAGCGATCATGCTTTTCTTCATTGAACTTTACCAATCCAATCCGGATTATTCCGCCTTGGTTCTGTTGCAGCTCATGTCCAACAAACGATTCCGCCAGACACCGGCGCATGCTGCGATACGCCGTTCGTCTCACGCTCTTTTAGATTGTATCAAAGAAGGAATCACGGACGGCACATTCAAAAAAGACGCCAATTCCTATTTAATACGCTCCATGCTGATGGGAACAGTTGAACATTTATTCATCCACTGGCACATGCAGGGCAGGCCCAAAGGAAAAACAAGCATTACCGATCTGCTCGATCCTTTTATCGAAATCGTTTTTGACGGTATCAGAGAAAAGAAAGAATCTCCATGCACAACTTTGTATCTGAAATTGGAGGATGCCGAGGCGCTGGGAAAACTTATTCAAAAAAAAGAAGGAGGAACTTCCTCAAAAGATAAGAACAAATGATTGCTTTTAGAAAAGACTGGTGAAATACCTGGACGGTATGAGCGGCGGGGACAGTGAAACTTTAGCCAAAAAAATAAGGGAGGGGAAAAGGTAATCCTTGCTTAAATAAAATACTTTTACCGGCAAAAATAAATGTTAAATATGAACATGAAACCATCTTTCAGTTTCATTGAGAAGCTGGAAGATTAATAATACATTTGAAAATTTGCTTTAATTGTCATTTCGAGTTGCGAAGCAACGAGAAATCCTGTCAAGATTCTCGCACAAGAGCAACACAAGATTCCTCATCCCGATCAATCGGGATTTCGGAATGACACACTGTATATAATTCAGAATTCAAATATTCCAGGAGAATAAAACTATGTTCGATGTAGCGCAATTTTCACTAAAAGGAAAAGTAGCGGTAATCACCGGCGGCGGTCGTGGCATCGGTCAGTCTATTGCTTTTGCTTTCGCCAAAGCCGGCGCCAAGGTAGTCATCACCAGCCGCAAGGCACAGGATCTGGAAGCAACGGCAAACGAGATAAAAACCTTCGGCGGTGAAGCGTTTCCCCTGCCTGCCCATCTGGGCAAAACCGATGAAATAAAAAGAATGATTGACACGGTAATGAAAAAGTTCGGCCGGATTGATATTCTTGTTAATAATGCCGGAGCAAGTCCCGCCATGGGCACTGTTCTTGAATGTGATGAGCGGCTTTGGGATAAATTAATGGACATCAACCTGAAAGGCGCTTATTTCGTCAGTCAGGCCGCAGCCAATATTATGGTCAAGCAGGGTGGCGGAAAAATCATCAACATTGCTTCGGTCGACGGCCATAACCCTGAGCCCGGCCTGAGCATCTATTCTATTTCCAAAGCCGGCATTATAATGATGACAAAAGCGTTTGCCAGCGAACTTATTCGTTATAATATCCAGGTAAACACGATCTCACCCGGGCCAATCAGCACCAAAATGATGAATTCACACTGGAGTCATCTGCCGCCCGAAGAAGCTCAAAAAATAAAAGAGGCTGTAGAAAAAGCGCTGCCTTCCGGTCGTATGGGCAATCCCGATGAAATCGCCGGTGCGGCACTTTATCTGGCATCCGATGCTTCCAGTTATGTAACAGGATCCGAAATTCTGATTGATGGCGGGTTACTGCTTGGTCTGCATTAATCCTGATAAAAAATGGCTTTGATATTTGTATCTGTTAGGCTATAAACACTAGTCGGAACACAAATCTCATCGGAAATTTTTAATAAAACATGGCAAAAAAACCGATTAGTGAAAGCACACTTTGCTTTATTCATGACGGTGAACCAAGCGATGAAGAAGTGGCCTCTTTACTAAGAAAAGCCAGAACCATCGCGATTGTTGGACTTTCCGACACACCCACCCGTGACAGTCACAGCGTTGCCCTGTATATGATGGAAAAGGGATACAAAATAATTCCGGTTAATCCGAACTGTTCCGAAATACTGGGGGAAAAATCGTATCCCGATCTTCTTTCAATACCGGACAATGTTGACATTGTCGATATTTTCCGCAAAACCGAATTCATTCCGGAAATTGTAATGGGCAGATGCGGAAAACGCCAACTCGGCCCGCAAACGAACACTAAAAATCCGGAAATCATCTTATGCAGCGACAATGGCGCCATATTGCAATCGCATCTTTGCTACATTCTGAGGAGGTTATAATGTTCTACAACAAACCGCTGCCTAAAATAAATTCCGATGTGAAGCCTTTCTGGAACGGATGCAAAAACTACGAACTCAAATTTCAGAAGCGTCAGGCATGCGGCCATGTCCGCTGGCCGGCTTCCATTATATACCCAAAATGTTATAAAAAAGAAACCGAATGAGTAATTGCCGGCGCTCATGGAACCATTTACACCTATTCTGTATATCATACCGCGTATCACACGGAATTTATAAATGAGATTCCCTATGTGGCGGCAATTGTGGAACTGGATGAGTGGCCGCATCTCCTGACAAATATTATCGATTGTAAACCGCAGAAAATCAAAATCGGAATGGATGTGACAGTTGCCTGGGACGATGTCACACCGGAAATCACGCTGCCCGAATTCAAGCCTTGCCGATGATATTGACGGCTGCTGCCGGGCAGCCTTTTGTCCGGTTAAAACCAATCGTCATTTCTCGCGAAGAAACTATGTTGCAAAGTTCGTAAAAAATACTTGACGAATGTCTGCTTTTACAGGAAATAATACTCCGCAAAATACTTGCGCGTATTATTTCAACAGGATTTAGAAGGAGAATTTCAATATGATTAATAACGCTGATGCGGTTTTTGTTATCGTTGACATTCAGGGCAGCCTGGCCCAAGTTATGTTCGACAAGGAAAACCTTTTTGCCAATGCTGTAAAACTTATCAAGGGATTAAAAATCCTGAATCTGCCTATCATCATCACCGAACAAATTCCGCAGAAGCTGGGGAAAACCTTGCCGCAGATAGCCGCGGAACTGGAAGGCGTTAATCCGATAACCAAAGAGTCTTTCAGTTGTTGGGGTGAAAATAACTTTAAAAAAAAACTGGAAGGATTAAACCGCCGGCAGGTAATTCTAATCGGCATTGAATGCCACGTATGTGTCTATCAGACCGCTCTTGATTTAATTTCCAACGGCTATACCGTTCATCTGGTTGCCGATGCGGTTTCGTCACGCACACCGGAAAACCGTCAGATCGGGATAGACGCTATGAAAAGCGCCGGAGCAAAAATAACATCAACAGAGATGGTCTTGTTTGAACTGCTGCGCACTGCCGCTGACCCGAGGGCCAAAGAGTTTTTTAAAATTGTGAAGTAATCCGGAAGGCGCCTCAATATCTAACTTTGTTCACTGTGAACATTAAATGTAGTAGTAACGTTCAAAAGTTGGGACAAAAAGTAAATTGAAAAAAATCACGATCTTTCTTTAGGGTTCGTTTTACGAAACAAA
>MAEO01000091.1 GCA_001683985.1 Smithella sp. M82 | reverse complement strand
GAGAACCAAAAAACGATGGGCAAAAGCCAATTTTGGCTGCGTGGGATGAAAAGCAAATAGCGTGCCACGGATTCAGGTAAAATATAAAAAATTACGGAAATTTAAGATATGTTTATTTCTATCAACAGTCTGAATCCGCAAATGCGGCTTATAAAAAAAGCTGCGGATGTCTTGCGTAATGGCGGAATAATAATTTACCCGACAGACACGGTTTACGGATTAGGCTGTGATTTATCGAACAAAAAAGGTATTGAAAAAATTTACGAATTAAAAAAAAGAGATAGAAAACATCCTTTGAGTTTTGTCTGTTCCGATCTGAAACATATTAGCGAATACGCTAAAGTTACCGATTATGCCTATAAAACAATGAAAAGGCTTTTACCGGGAGCTTATACCTTTATTTTGGAAGCATCAAAATTAGTACCAAAAATTATTTTACCTAAAAAAACAACTACAGGTATAAGAGTTCCCGACAATCAGATTTGTCTGTCTCTTGTTAAAGAACTTGGCCGACCGATAATCAGTACCAGCGTGAAGACGGAAAAAGGTGAGGCTTTAGGCGATCCTTCTATCATAAAAGAATATTTCGGTCGTATGATTGACTTAATTATTGATGGTGGTATTATTGTGCCGCAGCCATCCAGTGTTATTAGCCTGGTTGGTGACAATATAGAAATTATCAGAATAGGAAAAGGCGATATAAGCGCCTTTCTATAAATAGAAAAGGTCGTACGTATATTTGTGAATAGACACATAAAAAGTCTGTTGTAGCGTGGAGAAGCGCAGAAATATCAGCGACCGAAAAGGACATTTATGAAACATATTATGCTCGTTAACGCTGTTCATAAAGAACAGAAACGGATGGCTACGGTTAATGAAAAAGGCATTTTAATTGATTTCAACATCGAAATGCCGACAAAAGAACCTATTACCGGCAACATTTATAAAGGTAAAGTTCTTAAAGTTGAACGTGGTCTGCAGGCTGCCTTCGTTGATTACGGCGGCAGCAAAGATGGATTCCTCCCGCTCAAGGACGTCAGTCCTGATTATTTCACCGAAAAAGAAAATGGCCAATCCAGTGGTAAACCGGTTTTAAAAATCGGACAGGAAATAATTGTTCAGGCTGTAAGAGAAGCAATAGGCAACAAGGGAGCTCTGTTGACCTCTTATATTTCTATTCCCGGCAGGTATCTCGTTTTGTTGCCCAATAAACCAGGCAGCGGCATTTCCCGCAAAGTAGAAGATGAAGAAGACCGTCAAAAAATAAAAAATATCATGAAGCAGATTAAAATCCCTGAGAGTATGGGATTTATTGTACGAACTGCCGGGTATAATCGGACAAAACAGGAAATGTCACGCGACTATCAGCATCTGGTACGTCTCTGGAAAGAAATCAACAAAAAAGCGGGCAGTCTTAATAAGACTGCCATGATTTATCAGGAAACAGATTTCGGCGTGCGCAGTTTACGCGATTATCTGACGTCGGAAATTGAAGAAATTATGGTTGATGATCTGGAAACTTTCCGCAAAATGCGGGCTTATTTGAGGGCTATCTCTCCGCGTAATATAAAAATGCTCAAACATTACAAAGAAAAAACTCCTCTTTTCGACAATTATAAGCTGGAAGATCAGATACGTGTTATTTATCAGGAACGGGTAGATCTTAAATCAGGCGGACACATTGTTATCAATCCAACGGAGGCCATGATTACGATTGATGTTAATTCCGGACGCGCTTCCAATAAGAAAAATATTGAAGAGACAGCCTTTAAAACAAACATTGAAGCCAGCGAAGAAATTGCCAGACAGTTAAGGTTAAGGGATTTAGGCGGACTGATAGTCATTGATTTTATTGATATGGAGGATAAAAAACATATTGCCGAGGTGGAAAAAGCATTCAAGGCGGCGCTGAGTATTGATAAGGCAAGGATTCAGCTCTCGCGCATTTCTAAATTCGGGATACTCGAATTATCACGACAGAAGAAACAATCGACAATTCAGGAAATCAGTTACACGAAATGCCCTTTCTGTAAAGGTACGGGTTTGCGTCCGTCTCTGGAATATGCTGCGCTGGGAGCATTCCGTAAGATTGAATCAGAAGCGGTCAAAGGCATTTATTCTGAATTAAGAATAACCCTGCCGCATGAAATTGCCGATTATATTCTTAATCGTAAAAGAAACGAACTACTGAATCTGGAATCAACGTTTGATCTGTCCCTGCACATTGCAGGCAGCACGGATACGTCATGGGATAAGGTAGAAATACAGCAGATTATCAAAGAGCAAACTTTGGATATTTCCGAACAGCACGAAGAAACTTCTCCGAAGGAGGGGGAAAGTTCATGGCCAGCAAGTGATGAGAAAGATTTCATAAAAAGCGATGATGGTCATAAGAAAAAAAGTCGCCGGAAGTCGCGTCACAAGAAAAAAAGATCTTTGGAGACCGTGAAAAAATCTTTGCAATCAACAGGTGACGTGCAAGAAACACTTCTTCTAATTCCTTCTTCTGATGAAGAAAAACTGCCTCCGATTCAAAATATTTCAACAGAGGTGTCTTCATTTAAAATTGAACCGGCTAAGAATGAAGAAGTTGTTGGAACTTCGAAGCAGGATAAACAGGACACATATATTAATGAAGCAGAAGAGGATAATGATACCAAACCGTTTTTAAATGAGTGAAAGCGATCTGATTTACTTAAGTATTATTTCCCTTTGGCTAATTCTTTGGAGCGCCTGGTTGCTGCTTTGATGGCGGCAGAGATTATCTCGCGGATTTCTTTTTCTTCCATTACTTTCAATCCGGCAGCGGTGGTTCCACCCGGCGATGTTACCATCTCCCTTAAATGTGCCGGTTCCTTGTCGCTTTCCAGACAAAGTCGCGCGGCCCCCAACATAGTTTGCACTGCCAGTTTTTTTGCCAGTTCGCGGGACAATCCGGTTTTAAATCCGGCTTCAATCAATGCTTCGATAATCAGGAAAAAATAGGCGGGGCCGCTTCCGCTCAACGCGGTTACCGCGTCCATCAATTTTTCCTCAACCTCGTGGCTGACACCCACGGCGTTGAAAATAGTGCGCGTAAGTTTGACGTCACCGGCTTTGGCGAAACGTCCCGCGGCGACTGCTGCCGTTCCTTCTCCTACGAGGGCCGGCGTATTGGGCATTACTCTTACAACCCGCACGCCCTTAACCAAATATTTTTCGATAAAATTTGTTGTGATTCCGGCGGCGATGGAAATCACAAGCTTTGATTTATTGATGGCCGGTTTAATTTCCTGCAATGTCGCAGCCATATTTTGCGGTTTGACAGCAAGAATAATTATATCCGCATTTCTTACAGTTTTTTCGTTATTGTTGGAAATTCTTAATTTCAGAGATGAACCCAGAAAGTCCAATCTGGCGGCATCGATATCCGTGATAACTATATTCTTGTGGGGAACGATTTTTTGAAAGAGTAATCCCTGGGCAATGATGCTTCCCATTTTTCCGCCGCCGATGATTGCTATTTTCTTGCCTTTAAGCATAGTCTGTTTTCTCCATAATAATGGTTTCTGCATATATTTCTTTTATATTGTTAACACAAATCCGGTCAAGTATTTTCATAAGAGATTCTTTCATTGCATAAAAAATCGCTTTTGTGATACTTAACTTCCGAGGTACTAAGTAAGTATGCCGAAATATTTTGACATTGATTCTGTGAAAATTGCCTGCCTGATGGGTAAAAGTGCACCCGATGCGCATAAAAAAAGTTTAATTTTCATCCATGGTTCCGGCGGTGATTATACGGCCTGGATGAATCAGTATGCGCAGCTCAAAGAAAAATATAATATAGCGATGATTGATCTTCCCGGCCACGGTCGTTCCGAGGGGAACGGCGAGAGTCACGTGAAAGACTACTGCATCTGGATAAATAAACTACTGGATGTTTTAGGGCTGAATGAACCGATACTTGTGGGACATTCTCTGGGCGCGGCCATCGCGCTTCAATTCGCTATCGACC
Source organism: Smithella sp. M82 (assembly GCA_001683985.1). Lineage (GTDB taxonomy): Bacteria > Desulfobacterota > Syntrophia > Syntrophales > Smithellaceae > Smithella. The sequence continues at coordinate 4,466 of MAEO01000091.1, read as the reverse complement.
ATTCCGAAAAAATCGCCGGTATCGTTTGCCTTGGCGGTGGCATGAAAATGCCGGTTAATCCTTTTATGCTGGAATTCTTAAAAACAAATCCTGAGGAAATGCCCACGGAAATAACGGAATTGATCTGCAAATTTTCACTGGCAAAAGAAAACCGAACACGCCTTTCTGCGGTGTTGCAAAAAAATGTTTCCCAGTCAAAAGTCAATGTTTTATATGGTGATCTTTCGGCATGCAATGAACTGGATTTGACCGGTGAAGCAGCGAAAATAATCATTCCCGCTTTGATTATCTGCGGAACTGAAGACAAGATGACCCCGCCGGATCTGTCCCGCGAGCTTGCCGCAAAAATTCAGAAATCAAGCCTGGAAATAATAGCAGGCGCCGGTCATATGGTAATGCTGGAGCAACCGGCAGAGTTGGAAAAAGCATTGGATAAGTTTGTCGTGTCGATTCCCACGCCATGTTCCATCTAAGGCCGGGAGCGTTCTCATAAGAGAGGTTTTTATGTTTGTTTTGAGTAATTTCATTATTGCGCTGGCGAAGATTATAGATATTGCGCTGACTATTTACATGTGGATTATTATTTTTCGCGCCTTGATATCGTGGGTTAATCCCGATCCTTACAATCAAATTGTCATATTTTTATACCGTGTAACCGAACCGGTTCTCGGGCCTATCCGCCGGAAATTGCCCATGGGCAATTGGGGGATGGATTTTTCACCGGTTATTGTTTTGTTGATTATTCTTTTCCTGAAGTATTTTCTGATACAAACCATGATTCAACTGGCGCAGCGTATCTAATTTTTTCCGGAAAGGAAATTTTCTTCGCTCAATATGATCAATTTGAATGAATCAAAAAAAGGACTGACTTTTGATATTCAAGTTATTCCACATGCTTCCCGTGCCGAAATAGTTTGTATTCAAGAAGGTGCTTTTAAACTAAAAGTCACCGCGCCGCCGGTGGAAGGGGCAGCTAATGAAGCCTGTATAAAGTTACTGTCCGGCGAACTGGGATTGAAAAAAAGTCAGATGGAAATATCTTCCGGTGCTAAATCGAGAAGAAAAACTATTACGGTTAAAAACATAACCAGGAAAGAATTGGAATTGAAGATAAGCAGTTTTCTGAAATCTAATAAAATCCACGAACAAAAAAGTCTTTTAGAAAACATGTAAACATATAAAACAGCAAACAAGTATTTATGAAACAGAAAAAGAATTCAGAAAATTCCAAAGTAGCCAAAGCAGCCGGAATTGTAGGTGCAGCAACAATGATCAGCCGTGTTTTCGGTTTGTTGCGTGATACGGTTATTGCCGCGATTTTTGGTGCCAACTGGATGACGGACGCTTTCTGGGTGGCTTATCGTATTCCCAATACATCAAGTCGATTGCTGGGAGAAGGTTCGCTTACAGCTTCTTTCGTCCCTGTTTTTACGGAGCATTTGCAGAAGAAAACTAAAGAAGAAGCTCTTGAACTGGCATATAATGCATTTACCATCCTTTCTATTATCGTTACTTTTGTATCGATACTGGGCATAATTTTTTCACCGGTAATTGTACGAGTCATTGCACCGGGATTTGTTTTACAGCCCAAACAATTTGCTCTGGCCGTTTTTTTAAACCGCCTGATGTTTCCCTATATATTTGTTATTTCAATAGGGGCATTGTGCATGGGAATTTTGAATTCCTTCCGGCGTTTTGTTTCACCGGCCTTATCTCCGGTTATGCTGAATATTTCCATTATCTTTTCCGCTTTGGCATTACGTTCTTTTTTTGCCGAACCTATTACAGCGTTAGCCGTAGGTGTCCTGATTGGCGGTGTTTTACAGTTATCCATGCAATGGCCTTTTTTAAAAAAATGTGGCATAAAATTCAGATTTCGCTTTAACTTTCAGCATCCCGGACTGAAACAAATAGGTGTTTTAATGATTCCGGCTATTTTGGGAGCAGGAATAACAACGATTAATGTTTTTGTCGGAACTATTCTTGCTTCTTTGTTACCTGGCGGTTCTGTAACTTATTTGTTTTATGCGGATCGAATTATGGAATTGCCTTTGGGTGTTTTTGCCATTGCTATTGGAACAGCATCCCTGCCTAGCTTTTCAAGTCATGTTGCCGCTGGCAATATGGATGAGTTAAAATCCAGCGTTTCTTTTTCCTTGCGGCTAATGCTTTTTTTGACTATTCCGTCAACATTCGCCTTGATGACACTGAATTTGCCGATTATTTCCGTTTTGTTTCAACATGGTGCATTTGATGTCCACGCTGCTGTTTATACCGGAGAAGCTTTATTCTTTTATGGTATGGGTCTCTGGGCTTTTTCTGTAGTCCGCGTTTTTGTCGCAATGTTTTATTCTTTACAGGATTCCAAATGGCCAATGAGAGCTGCAATTATTTCTTTTGTCATTAATTTGGTTATAAGTCTTGCCCTTATGTACCAGATGAAACATAGAGGATTGGCTCTGGCTAATTCACTTTCTGCTATCGCTAACGTCTTTATCTTGTCTTTTGTGCTGAGAAAAAAAATCGGTAATTTCCTTGATAGTTCCTTTTACAAGTCAATCTTAAAAATTATTTTGTCCTCTATTGCTATGGTCTGTTCAATTATGATTGTTGATTATTTCCTGCCATGGAATGGTTATGCTGACTTTAAAACGAGATTAATTTACCTTGGTAGCGCCATTGTAGTTGGAATCTGTGTGTTTTTTACGAGTGCATATTTATTAAAAAGCCAGGAAATTCATTCTCTTGTGAATACGTTTAAAAGGAGGTTGACTCAACCTTAATATTAACCTAACCGATAAAATCATTGACTTCAAAATCTCAAAATGATAGAAAATCCATCCTTTGGCAATACTTAGACAACGAAAGATTATAAAGATAAAATATGTTGGATATTAAGTATTTAAGACAGAATATTGAATTCGTCCGTAAAAAAATGGAGGATCGAGATCAAAAAATTGATTTTGATCGTTTTTTAAGCCTGGATGCTAAAAGACGCGATATTTTGCAGGCGGTCGAAGCTCTGCGTAATGAGCGCAACAGCGTTTCTAAGCAAGTTGGAAAATTAAAGAAAAAAAAAGAAGACGCTTCTTCGCTGATTGAAAAAATGGGCGAAGTTTCGGCGAAAATTAAAGAATATGACGAAAACCTGCGTTTGACTGAAGAAGAACTTAACGCTTTTGTCATGATCGTGCCAAATGTCCAGCATGAATCAGTTCCTCAGGGTAGCGGTTCCGAAGATAATACGATTGTGCGCACTTGGGGTGAAAAACCAGTTTTCAGTTTTGAGCCCAGGCAGCATTATGATTTGGGGGAAAGCTTAAACATTTTGGATTTTGCGCGCGGCGCCAAAATTGCCGGAGCACGTTTTACAGTATATCGCGCTGCTGGAGCTCAGTTGGAACGGGCAATTCTTAATTTCATGCTGGATTTGCATACGGCGAAGCACGGTTACACGGAAGTGCTGACACCTTTTATGGTTAATGCCGAAAGCATGACCGGCACGGGCCAGTTACCGAAATTCAGGGAAGACCTTTTTAAAATAGAAGGAATGGAATATTACTTGATCCCGACGGCGGAAGTCCCGGTAACAAATATTTATAGGGAAGAAATTCTGGAAGAAGAGAAATTGCCTATTTATCTTGTGGCCTATTCTCCCTGTTTTCGCGCAGAAGCCGGTTCTTATGGAAAAGACACGCGTGGACTGATCCGTCAACATCAGTTCAATAAAGTAGAAATGGTTAAATTTTCCAGACCGGAAACTTCTTATGAGGAACTGGAAAAATTGACTGCCGACGCAGAAGAAGTTCTCAAGCGTTTAAATATTCCGTTTCGTACGGTTTCTTTATGCACAGCTGATTTAGGTTTTTCATCTGCCAAAACTTATGATGTTGAAGCATGGTTGCCGGGACAGAATACTTATCGGGAAATTTCTTCGTGCAGTAATTTTGAAGATTTTCAGGCGCGCCGGGCTTCTATCCGGTTCCGCAGAAAAGACAGTGGTAAGGTTGAGTTTGTCCATACTTTAAACGGCTCCGGTTTGGCGGTCGGCAGGACAGTGGTGGCGGTATTGGAAAATTATCAACAGGCGGATGGCAGTGTCGTCATTCCAGAAGTGCTGCGTCCTTATATGAGAGGTCTGGAACGGATTGTTCCTTAAGGAGTTTTATAAAGATTAATCAATGGAGGGATGGCCGAGAGGTCGATGGCGGCGGTCTTGAAAACCGTTGGACGAAAGTCTCGCGGGTTCGAATCCTGCTCCCTCCGCCAGAAAATAATAACAAGCGGTAAATTTTACCGCCGTGTTCTAACATAGACCAAAATATTCAGCGGAGAGATGGCTGAGTGGTCGAAAGCGATCGCCTGCTAAGCGATTGTACGCCCTTTAAAGGTGTACCGCGGGTTCAAATCCCGCTCTCTCCGCCATATAATACATAGTAATGGTTAGGTTGAGATATGGTTCACCC
>MAEO01000009.1 GCA_001683985.1 Smithella sp. M82 | reverse complement strand
CTGTTGTCCCACTCACTTACTCTTTTTTTCTTAGGTTTTCTAGATTTAGGATTAAGAGATTCTAACTTACCATTGCTTTGTTTAAGTATTCTTTTCCATTCAAAGAGAGTTGACCTTTTATAGGGAAAAGCATCAAGTGTTGCGCATAGGCCATGCTTTTCCCAGAATCCAAGAACCTTGAGCCTATACTTTGCTTCAGATGTTAACATACTCCATCTTAAACCATCTTTACAGATAATTGCAAACCCCTTGATTTTGTATCCTAATCTATATATTTGCATAATTTCTAATTCACATCAGAGTCCAGAATGTGTTTGAACTTATGCAGGATTTGTATGCGTCCACATCATTCTGGACTTTTGAGGTGTTGAAGAAGTATTATTGATAATGAATTTCATGGGTGACATCATTTTTAAAGAATGGTGAGGTCTCTCAGTATTGTACCATAATAGCCAGTTAATTAACTTGTGGTTAAACTCATCTAAGTTATGCCCTAATATCTGTTGATTCCAATTAACAAATTCTTCTTGTATTGTTCTGTTGAATCTTTCAACAAATGCATTCATCTGAGGTCTTCTGGGGTAGTTGTGGTAATGGATGATATTCTTCTCTTTAAGATGATCTCTAAAGTGGTGTTCAAACTCCGAACCATTGTCGGTTTGTACTCTCTTGACTGTAAATGGAGCGACTGAACTCAGTTTATCAAAAAAGTCCTTAGTGTTCAATGATGATGCAGTGGTATATGCATAAGCAAAGGCAAAGTCTGAGTTTAGATCTATTGCTGTAATGATGTATCTTTTAAGTCCGTTGATAAACTTAACAATGGTATCTATCTGAACAAGGTCTCCGGGTTGGGTTGGTTGATATCCCTTTCTTCTTAGCTTCTTTTTCTTCTT
>MAEO01000090.1 GCA_001683985.1 Smithella sp. M82 | reverse complement strand
CCCGGTGTGCACCGGGTCCATTCCAGTCGTCGCTAATAGATCCTGACTCTCTGACGCTCCCGGGAAGATTTATCCCGGAAACCGGGCGCGCTGCACTGGCGTTGGCCCAGCGTCTCGATCAGATCCAGCTCCTGTCGTCCCGTTGTGCCAAGCACAACTCCATATCGACACCTGCCCTCCGTAAGGAGGGTTCAATCTCCACTGTGCCTGATACCTTCCGCACCACACCGCGCGCCCAAAACATGTACAATACATTGTTTTGAGGTGTTCCAGGAATCGAAGGCACATACTGCACCTGCTGCGCCCGGATCCATGTGGTGTTGTGCAGAGCGGTTTCTTAATCTTTCTTTAAAATTAGATATAAACCTTGTTATGGGGCATATCACAACCCCTCCTGGAACACCGCCTTTACACAGGGCCTGCACCTGATTGTCGGATTGCGATCGTTTTGAGGGGGTAGCAGGCCCACCGTGAGCCAGCGCGGCAGATTAACCTGCAAGGCACCACAGAATGCTCTCGCTCGGCCCGGGTAGTACAGCCCTCCACACGTGCGGTGATCAACCGCATCAACCGAAGTAAAGATCGCCGTCCTGATTGATATACACCTCAACGTCCTCCCTGACCTGTCGTGCCTTGAACCGCTCCGGGTTTGCATCCCTTAGCCTGTTTATGAGCGTGATCGTGTCATATTTAACCTTCACACCCTGCTTCTCGGCCTCTGCATAGATGATCTCTGGCGCCTTGAGCAGGTCAAGCCCTTTGTGGAGTGTGCAGAGATGTATGGCATCAAGGGTGTAGAGGAACTCAAGCGTCTCACGCGCACGTGAGATGTTCTCGAGAGCAGCCTTCTCGATAGTACAAACGTTTGCCTTTGAGGTGTGAATGATCTCGGCTATCTGCTGCTGCGTCAACCCCTGTTTGCGGTAGCGCAGCACTTCTTTCTGACGATCGGTGAGCAGACCTTGCTTCATCAAATATATATGAGGGATCAAAATTTAAACACTTTTCCTTAACCCACCATCACAGCGAGGTGATCGGCGCATTTCAAAACGTTTATATGAGAACTTGGCAATATTATCGTGTTCGCAAATACTGAGAGGTGTTAAAATGGTTGTAAAAGTTGGAATTGCAAAACTGGGAAATATCGCCAGTGGTGTGATGGCTGAACTTCTGCTCGATGAGCGTGCCGACCGTGAGGATATCATTACCTTCATGGCAACCTCAGGCACCAAACTGCAGCCCGAGGATATCGACCGCGTCGTCACCAATA
>MAEO01000089.1 GCA_001683985.1 Smithella sp. M82 | reverse complement strand
GTTTCAATCCACGCGCCCGCATGGGGCGCGACCGTTTAAATATAACTAATTACAAGTACTAAAATAATTATGAACTCTCCGCGATTAATGCTTTTTAAAATATTTCTTATATTCAATTTTCAAAGAGCAACTGGAAATAGACAAATATTTCTATAAGTTATTACATCCGCGAACCTTATTAACAATTATTGTCTGCTTACGGTTCGCGGAACATATTTATTAAAAAAATTTCTCCCCCTGCAAAGCAGGACTATAGCTTTCAGTCACAATGACCAAATAGCTAAACAATCAGCGGTCCTTCCTGATCAATCGTCTTCTTTGCGCCGATATGTTCCACGCGCCTGCGCCAGTTGGAACCAAGAAAATAAAATCGCAAACTGTCTTCCTCCGGGTTAATTTCCTTAATCAATTGTTCCCTCAGAACAGTCCATTGCGCCGGATCAACAATACATTCAAAAACAGAATATTGAACCCGCTGACCGTAATTCTGACAAGTCTTGGCGACCCGCCGCAAACGTTTAGGCCCTCTCTCATCATTCATCGCCACATCATAACTGACCAAAACAAGCATGAGTTCACTCCTTATCTCCAGATAAACGGCGGATAACCATCCATATCTCCGCGCAGACATCGCGCCAGCAGCATGGCCTGCACATGAAACAATAAGCCAATATTTACTTTTTCATCAAGGAAAGGATGATATATTTCATCCTGCTTTCTTTCCTGATACGCCACAATCAGTGTTTTTCTGGTTTCATCATTCATCATAACCGCACCCGCTTCAGTTCTGCTAAATCCCTTGTCCTGCACCTGCCGTAGATTAATCAACGAAAGGACCAGACGATCCGCAAGAAACGGCCGGAACTCTTCCATCAAATCCAACGCCAGACTGGGCCTACCCGGCCTGTCACGATGCAGAAAGCCTACTGCCGGATCAAGTCCGACAGCTTCCAGCGCAGAACGGCAATCATGCACCAGCATCGAATAAAGAAATGACAAAAGGCAATTTACATTATCCAGCGGCGGTCGGCGATTGCGTTCCTGAAACATAAAATTTTCCTTTTGCGCAACAATCAAATTATCAAAAACGCCGAAATATGTATGTGCGGCATCTCCTTCCAAACCGCGAATAGAATCAAGAGGCTGATTCATCTCCAGCGCCTTTAATGAGCTACTTAGTTCAGCTATACCCCTGCTTAAAGTATCGTCATTCATCTTGGCAGAATGATCCCGCAATGCACGTTGCAATATCGTCCGGCAATTGGCAATTTTACCGGTTACAAAATTCTTTGCCATTCGCGTAGAGTATTCCTGGTCATCAGCAAGCCGATATTGCGCACGCCGTAATAATACATTACCGGAAACCGGACCCTGCACACGCGCCAGAAAACGACCATGTTCCGACAAAAAACTTATGCCAACCCCGCTTTCACCGCAAAAGCCCATCAGAAAAGGACTACACGATACATTACCGAAACAGACAATGCCGCCAATCGTATGCACCGGCACACGCAGACGAACTTCCTGATCAATCTTGACCACTACGGTCTCACCCTCTTTGGCAAGATATGCGCCCTGCGTGGTCACATATAAAGTATTAAGAAGTTTTTTCATGTTTCATCCAACATTCGTTTCAAATAACTTTCGACAGACCTTTTTTTCTGAATCGTTCTAGGCATACACTCAGCCACCAGCGAACAACTTTCACAACGTTTGGCATAAACCGGCTTCGGCGTTTGCCCCGATTCAATTAACTCATGTGCTTTCTTCGCTACATACTGTGTTTCTTGTCGTAGTGTTTCATCAAAATCAACATCAAGACGCCTTCTGGTTTTGCCATAGAAAAGCGCGCCTGCCGGAATAGAAACATTGAGCATTTCTTCCAGACACATTGCCTGCGCACAGAGTTGAACTTTATCACTGTCATCAGGCTTGGGCTTGCCTCTTTTATATTCAACAGGAAAGGCCTGCCACGAGCCGTCAGGTTGACGGTGATACTCAACCACATCCGCTTTGCCGGTCAATCCAAGCTTTAAGGAACGCAAGGCCACACCTCGCTCGATTCGCACATCCCCGCGCGATTCATCGCCTTCCTCATGCACATGTTCATGCATGATCCGGCCCTCGGCGGTGAACCGATTCTCTTCCCATATCTGTTCAATATGGATAAGCGCACAACGGCGCGGACAGTATGCATACTGCGTAAGAGCAGATATCGGGATTAATTCATCCGAGTCATGATGAATTATTCTTGCGTCAGCCATTCTATCTTATTTTGCTTAAGCAGCTCTTTGCGCTGTCCCATGTCCATAGCTCAACACCTTCCGGTATATTTTCTTTTTTTACTGTTATTTTATAATGGGATATTTTTCGTGGCGCTGTAACTTTATCTTTCGACATAGCCGCTTCATCCTTTTGAATATCTATGACTTTGCCAATATCAAGAAGTGCATGGGCTGGTGCACAGCCAAGCTTGGCCTGTCTGACTTTCTGATCCACATTTGTATCAGTGCCAACATGTTTGAATACATAGAGACCACGACAAGACATCATCCCCTTGCTTGCTGAGCGGTCATGGTCGTACATATTGGCGAGTGCTTCCCAAAGACTGTTTAGATCATCATCGGAAAATTCGGTGCCCTTGGCAAGGTTGGCACTAATAAAACCTTTTGTAACAAAAAGGCCATAAGGTATTAATGCTTTACGACCCATTGTGCGAAGCTTATCTTCTTCCTGTTCATTTTCCCACTTTTCATAATCTTCCATTGTTTTCGCGCCGTTCACCTTTTCCGCCACTGCCATACGTGTTATTGATGCATCCATAGGAAGAATTGGATCAACAGAACGGGCAAAGGAGAACTGAACCGGTCCTCTAACTTGACCAGCATTGGCGCCAGTGCTCATAACAGCGCCAAAAGTCCGAACATCGTAAAATGTCTTGCACATCCATTCACAAGCGCTGGCAACTTGCTTGCGATTTCCGCCCCCTTCCGGTTTGCCGTTTGTCTCCTGATGTGCTTTTGTTATATATTTATTTAAATTGCTGGAATGTTGAATATAAATAGCGTTTGGCGTTGCTTTTTCTATATCAGATCCATATTTCTCTTGTATAAAATTTCTCACACGTCGCTTTAATGCCACATCTGAAACTAAGCCATGCATATCTTCTGGGTCAATTCTCGGACTGTTGCCAGCATCCGGATCACCATTGGGATTCCCATTTTCACAATCAAACATATAAAGAAATTCATATCTATTTTGAATACTCATAATTATTCTCCTTTACTTGATTCATTTTTTTGTTGTTATTTTTCCCCCGCTCGATTAGCGGCAATCTGTTGGTAATAGCCAAGCGCAAAAAGCGTTTGTTGTTCTAAATTAAGTGTTGTTGGCACATAGTCTTTTATTCGACTCCATATTTCAGCCAATTGGTTTTCATACCAGTGGGCCAGGCCACCGTCCAGCTTATTGAGGTGATTCTTGGAATTACCGATCAAACGACCAAGTGTTAGACCCGGTGTTTGACTGGCCGCTACGTAATAGCGTTGTACAACGCCAGCGCCAACGTCGCCTAACGCTGCACGTTGCAGACTTGCAAGCACGGCTAGGAGACGACCGCATTGATAGGCGGGTTCAGGATGTTCCTTGTTTAAATATGTGCTCATATTATGATTTCCTCCTTTGCGAATGAAATATGCTTTTATTAAACCCATGCGGGCATGATTAAACGGTTTATCTTCGATAAGATCGATGCGGAAACGGGCCAATGCTTGTGCAATGAATGGTTGTGGTATCGGCAGCCCAGCCAATGCGACGCGCCAAAGGGTCGTTGCTGTTGGGGCAGGCAGATCTTTCAAATCGCGAACGATTGCCCCGCACACAGCCATAAATTTTGGTTCATGAGCAAGTTTTCCTCCATCTCTTGAAACAATCTCCAAATCTGAAAACCATTGATCAATTCGGACAATTAAATCTTCAAAACTACCTTCCATCCAATCGCGAACCATCACCCTTCCAGATGCTCCGGAAATCGTCAGTGCAAAGTATTGATTATTTGTTGGTGTCGGGCGTTGTCCCTTGCGAATTGCTTCGAGAATCTGTCTGGCAGAACTCAGTGCCGCCGCTTCTGTAATCTCTGGCGGTTCAAAAAGGAATGCCAGTGGGTCATTTTCTTGTGGCACTGATTCTTTAAACCAATGAACTACCAACGCATTGGCCAATTTCCGTGAATGATTTCTAATCAAGTAATTTAGCTTATCAACATATTCACGAGTAGATACTTCGCTTATTGATGCATTATGGGCTTGTTCGAGACCGAAAGAGCAAAATGCATCTTTATCAAAACCAACCAAGACATCACCCATGCTGAGTCCACCGACATTTGCGAGGCCGGTAATCTTCGGTGCAACAGATACCGGCTCGATCATCTGGCCCGTAAGGTAGCAGATCATGTTATTGGTTTTCTTCGATGACTTTCTGGTTTTTCCTTTTTCTCCTATTTTTTCTTTTGATAAATCGTTGTTCCGCCAATCACGCCACCAATTTAAAATTAATTGATTTTGTAAAGGATCTGATCCGCCAATACTCCAAGTCAGCCAGTTTGTTGGCTTGGCTTTTTCTTTAACAAATCTTTCTCGTAACAGTGCAAGCTGATCTTCATCGCTGAGAAAAGTAAATAAAGAAACGAGATCAGGAACAGTGCTAGCGGCCTGCCGCAACATTTCTTTAAAGTATTTATGTTTTTCTTTTGACCCAGCTATCTTCTTGGAATCTTCATTTGTTTTGAATAAGAGAACAACCGTCTGTAACGTTTCCACGAGAAAATGGGCTCGGCCACCTGCAACCATATTGTGCATTTCTGGGCATCCTGATACTTGCTCACCTTTCTTGTCGTTCATCGGCAAAACATTAACAAACTTGCCTTCAGTTGATATTTCGACAAGCCAGTGTATTGTTCTTGTAGTAAAACCTGGTTCTGAGCGTCGCAGATCAGAGGTATTATATTTCAATAACTCATAAAGCATCAGCAAGCCCCCCTTTCCGGTTTTCGTACATCATCGCTTTCAAAAGCCGGCACTTTCAACGCACCATTGCGAACAGTCGCATCAAAAAGAGTGATGAAAGGTTTATCGTCACTCACTGTGTCGCGTCTGAGATCAAAAACATCATAGAGCATCCAGCCGATATGCTGGTCAAATGGCGCCGGTTGAACATTGGAAACATCCGGCTGGACATATTCAAAGAAGGCAGGAAATTCACTACAACCGAAAAAAGGTTGCTGAAAACACTTCCCTTGTTTTGCGCGTCTCTCGAACATGCTATTAAATTTATTTAAATTATCCTGTGATGAAAATTTTGGTTTAGGAATGATTCGTGCAGTCAAACGGTAACGCACATTTTTCAGCGCCATAGTTTGCCGTTGCGTACGTCCCTTCTGATCTGTCCCAAGTTCATCCTTACCACCGTCGGCCCAGAGCGGTTCAGGTTGTTCGCGCCCCTCCATCCAAGCCTTAATTGTCCTATCAGATGGTGCTTTGTCCTTTACTTCATTCCTCCGTAGGGCAATATAACGCGGTATTTTCAGCACCTGAATTAATTCAACTTGCCAGTAGAAATAAGGACGCATACCGTGATCATCTCTTATTCCTTCCCAGTATATTGCGTCAAAAATCCCTCTTGCGGCAGATGGCGTGATAACCGGGTAGCTGAACCGTTCCACTTTCATTTCCGGTCGTGTGAAACAAGCCAAATCGCCCCATACTTCAATCGTGTGCGTCTTATTATTCACATTTTTCCTCCTTTCTTTAGCCAATTAAGATTTGTTGGGCCTGCGGTAAACAAAGGCCTAAAACATCATCGTACAATTTGCCATCACGATCTTCGAGTATAAACCATTCATCTGAATTACCCTTGCCATAAGGTAATCTAACCGGTATCAACACCTCCCATGCTGGATGGTCTTCCTTGGGGCGGTAAATACTGATAGACAGTCCTTGCGCCCGTCTTATCCACTTGGCGTTTATTCCCTCTTGTGCCTGTTGGTCTAAATCCTTAAATAGGCCTATCTGCGCCTTATAGGGCACAAGAACCTGAATGGCATTCTTTTCTATAAGCCGATACTCTCTTGCTACTTGCACAAAATCAACCTCTTTAAAGGCTTTAAGAAGATTTGGGGTTTGTGCTTCAGGTTTACTCAAGTCATACAGGCGTTTGTAATAATCACGGAATACTGATGGGTCATTCAAATCAATATTATTTGTACCAGATAGTATGAGCATTGTACGCGTTACCTCGGACGCTTGGAAGTATGCATGGGTAGGATATCTCTTATGATAATCACCCTCGACAGCCGGTTCAAATACATGAACGTGCCCCATCATGCGTTTTCCGTTAATGTCTTTTAATTGTCCTTCTCGATTACAACGCCCAGCGGCTTGCGCAATGGCATCCAGGGGAGCAAGAGCACGATAGGTTACAGGAAAATCAACATCAACGCCTGCTTCCACACATTGCGTGGAAATCAAACGGCATGGTTGACCAGTATTTAATCTTTTTCGTATCGCATCAAGAACATCCCGCCTGTGCAGTGCGCAGAGGTTGGTTGAAAGATGAAAGATGTCAGCATCCGATTCCATCTCTTTCAGTAATTCTGCGGCGTGACTCTTGAGATTGACAACACATAGAACTTGGGTTTCCTTTTTTATCTCACCTGCCAGAGTCCGCCAATCTTTTGTAGCGCCTTGCTCCGGCCAGTTAACATTATAGCGCCGTAACGCTCTGTAAAGTCGTTCATGATCGATCGCTATCTCGGTAGGCTGCCATCCCACAGCGACAGATTTCTTCACAGCCTCATTAAGTGAATCAAAAGCGGGCTGTGTTGCTGTTGCAAAGATGACTGACGTACCGTATGTTCGAGAAAGATGCGCAAGTGCAGCGAGAGTCGGAACAACGATGTGCTGTGGTAATGTCTGAGCCTCGTCAAATATTATTATAGAATTCATCAAGTTGTGAAGCTTGCGGCAAGCCGATGGCCTATTAGAAAACATGGATTCGAGAAGTTGGACATTTGTCGTAACGATAATGGGCGCATCCCAGTTTTCTGCAAGCAAGCGGCGTGCACGTGCCGTTGCATTCTCGGCATCATTTTTTGATTCCTCATTACCAAGTCCGGCAAGACTGTGATGTTCAAGAATATAGTTTTCTGGGAATGTTTTAAAGATGTCCCCGTATATTGATGCCGTTTGCTCAATAATCGACAGGAAAGGTATTGCAAAGATGACTCGCTTTATGTTTTCATTTTTTGCCGCATGTACCAGCGCAAACTTTAGCATCGCTAATGTCTTGCCGCTACCAGTCGGCGCAGTCAGTGTAAAGAGCCCCTGTGTTGAATTGCCAGCATTACTGCACATCTGCCAAAGCAAATTTCTGGATTCTTGAACGGTATTGTCAGCCTCACTGCTTCTACGAATTTTACCGTTCATATATTTTTCGAGAACATTAAGAGCATCTTTAGCTTTTAGCGGCGGACCTGGAGGTCGGTATTTTTTTCCACACTCATCACCCTCGAAATGAGCTTCGGTATCTAAAAAATCAGCATCCGTTAAACAAGAGAATAGCATTCGCACATCAAGCATATCTGCAACAGGATTCTGAAAACCATTCTTAGGATTTATAACAAGTTCATCAGGCTTAGATATTTTTAAATCATCAGAATTAAATCTGGATTTAAGACGAGCCATATCATCATCACTCAATTTTAAGCCCAATGGATGCTTCTTGCCAAGCACAGCCAAATTCATCGCCCTGAGTGCCTCAAGACTCCCTTTCTGCAATCCTATATGATGCCCCTGAACAGCAAGTGCTGACGCAACAGATTGATTCTCAATTGCAAGCCAAGCACCTGCAGACCAATGATCCAAACCGCTGGCTTCGCCACGTAACCGTGCCTGAAATAAATCTGCATATTTGCCAAGATCATGTATTCGGCCACATAAAAATGCTTCGTCAGCCCAAGGCATACCCTTGGAAAACTCTTCTATCATCTTGCTAACAGAAACTAGATGCTCTTTTAACAAATGCTTTTCATTGACTTTGTTTTGACTGTGCGCAAAGAAGTCATCCATTATGAGACCTTTCATTATCTAATCAATTTTCTGGGTACTTATTTATCACCGACCTTTTCTCCGACTTGATCTCCGACCATTTTTTAGTAATTTCGCACCGTTTCACATCAGTTGATGGTAATCTTGATTCTATAACGAAGCTATTGCAAACTGATCAAGGAACAATCCCCACATTGCATCTGGCGGACTGGATTCCCGACAAGACCATTCGGGAATGACAATTTTTTAAGATTGTTCGGAGAGCAATCCCTGCATTGCATCCGGCGGACTGTTCGGGGATCAGTCCCTACATTTTTTAGCGAATATTTTAACATCCCTCCACCCCCATTTTGTGCCCGATGAAAAAATATTTTTTCTCTTGCGGCGCTACATATCATAAAATCCCCCTTATTACCACTTTACAAAAGGGGGATTTTTTTGGGGCGGCGCATTCGGGAAATGCGCCCTACACATATTTGGATTCCCCGGGCAGGCTACCTCATTTTTTGTTTTTCACGGCGATCACTGATTTCATAGCCTTGTTAATCCTTTTTAATGCTCGTTCTAAATCAAATTTGTCTCTCTCGTTTCTGGTCAGCACTTCAAACAATTCCTCTTTAACGCGTGAACGCATGTCTTTTATTTCCGTGTCCGTCCGTCCCATGTTAACCAGATATTTCTTCAGGTCGATGTCGCCGCCGTCTTCAGCCAGTTTTTTACGAAAAAGCTCCATCACCTGCCTGTTTGCCGGATTAAATTTGTTGCGCAAAAACAAAATCAAGGTCATAGAAATCACGAAACGCGATGTCTTTTCTTAAAGCCGCCGCTCGCATTTTTTCGCTGACGATTTCATCAAGCGCCATACAGTTGACGGTGCCTGCTTCAAAAAGGGGTTCTCCGGTCACGGAAGCTTGATTTATCCTTGTGCAGCAGGAATGATGACGCGCCTTTTTCATTGATTTTACCTTTTCGATTGCCTGTAAAAGAAATCAGCGCTGTTTTTTTAACGCTTTTTTCCAGCGGTGTCAGCATTTTTTCATTCACGCCGGATTTTTCCAGTGCCAATCCAATGAGCTTGCGGGTTTTAATGATGGGGAATTTCACAGTGTATTCTATCAATTTCTTTACGTCGCATTTACCGGCTTTGACGTTGGCAATCAGAATGTTCATAGCGGCATCTGTTCCGCCGACCGGTTTGCTGAAATAAAAAAGATCAACAAGCGTTCTTTCTCTGTTGCTGATCACGGCCTTTTTACCGTTGATGTCAATTTCTTCCAGCCCGTACAGTCGCCCTGGCGCGATTTTGATGAATTTAAAAGACAGGCCGGCAATAATTCGCTCGCGGGAGATTCTCGTGTTCAAAACATAAACAGTCTGAAATTGCTGATTGGTAAAATTATAGTAATTGTACATGACGGAATAGCCGCTATAGTAATTGCCCCGCGGGAAAAACACGGAAGGTATGAGAAATTCACTGATACGGCGTCCCGTTGACGCCGCTTCAAGCGACACAAAAATATAAACGCCATTTTTAATGGGAATTAGGAGTTTCTTTTTTTTTGAGATTGTAAACCAGTTTTCGCCTGTAGGGATAGTTGCTCGGCAAATACGTATCCAATTTGCCGGCGGTGACAATGTCCTTTTTTTCGTAAGACATGCGCGCCGCCAGTTCGGTTTCCTTGCGTGTCAGGGAGCTTATTGTATTATTTTTACCAATGTACCTTATATTGGAACAATCAATATACATTAGTACAACGCTACCATAGCAGATTTATCCGGCTTGTCAATCCATAAAAAACAGCTAAGTATAGATTCTGTTCATGCTTTTGATTTCCTGCTTTATTTCTTCGCGCAGGGCTTTGGGGGAAATCACTTCCACCTGCGAACCGTATTTGAGGATTTCGCGCTTGATTTCCCGGAAATCGGAATTGTGAGGCGAATGATATTCAATACAAACCGGTTTGGCAAACAGCAACGCCTCAAGTATGGCGTGATATATTTCCCCCGATGTTCCGGAATATTCTATATTGCGGACTGATATTTTGTTGCTCAAGTCTTTGATGGTAATTTTGGAGGTGCACCCATTCTGTCGCGCAAAAATTCAATGTCACGCTGGGCGGTTTTCCGGGTGATTTCAAATTTTTCCGCCAGGGTTTTGGTGTTGGGATAGTTACCTTTTTTAATTTCGTTATGAAACCCACATGACGGCACGCCGTCACAAAGGAGGATAAAAATCCCCCCTCACCCCCCCCCTTTAGAAAAGGGGGGAACTCAAGCCCTGTCCTCTTTGCCCAAGAGGGGAACTTCCTCCTTTAGAAAAGGGGGATGGAGGGGGATTTGATGAGGATAGTTTTTAAATAACATATAAACAATAACTTAGATGTGTATTTTCAGAGGAAACCAGAGAAATCTTTCGTAGATGATTTTTGATGACATGCCGCCTCTAATACAGATTTATTTCCTACTGCCAGTTGAAGCGCTGTTGGTAGTTATTCGGACTATGTTTTATTTTTTATTAGTTGCGGGAAATAATACATTTTCTTGAAAACAATGCAAGAAAAAACCATTCATATAATTGCCTGTTTAAAAAGATAGCTTGCTTACTTAGTAGTGTACGCAGTCTCATCAAAATGAGAAAAGCTAAACTAACTGGATTACCTGGTCGGGCCAGGCAATGACAGAGGAAATGGAAAAATTATTGCTGAACAGTATTGAAGTGACAGACAGCGATTTGCGACAAGTTGCTGAACGGCGCGCACAAAATGTTAAGGAATTGCTTCTTCAGTCCGAGAATATCGACGCCGGCCGCGTATTTATTGTGGAATCGAAGACACTCTCTTCCGAGAAAAAAGAAAAAGTTAAAGACAGTCGTGTAAATTTCAAGTTGAAATAATGCGCCATTAATGCGGTAAATAACCGGCACCCAAACTATTATTGGAAAACGACAACATGGAAAACGACAAATCTTGACAACGGGCTGAAAATTAAAATATAGTTTGCAACAATTACTTCGCTGACAAGGTGGAAATGTGCATGGAAATCCAGGATGTTTTCTCAGCATATAAAGATGACCTTCATCAGGTCGAAAAATATATAAACGATAATGTTCATTCCGAAATCAAATTGATTCCTGAAGTGGCGCAGCATTTAATTAACAGCGGGGGGAAAAGATTCCGGCCTCTTCTGCTTTTGATCTGTGCCCGTCTCTGCGGATATAGGGACGAAAATCGTTTCCCTATGGCTACGGTCATGGAATTTATTCATACCGCTACCTTGTTGCACGACGATGTTATTGACCAGGCTTCGATCAGACGCGGAAAAACATCAGCCAATCAGATTTACGGAAACGCCATCAGTATTCTGGTGGGCGACTTTCTCTGTTTTAAATCTTACACGCTGATGACCGAAATAGGCAATCTCGATATCTTAAGACTCATTTCTGAAATGGGAGATATAATGTCCGAAGGCGAGGTATTTCAGCTCTCCAAGTGCGGTGACATTAATCTGTCCGAAGAAGAATATTTTAATATCATAGAAAAGAAAACAGCTGTTCTTATTTCCGCATCCTGCGCTTCCGGTTCGATACTGAGTTCCGCACCACGTGAAAAAATCGACGCTCTTAAGAAATTCGGCAGAAACGTGGGCATGGCCTTTCAGATAACAGACGATATTCTGGATTACATGGCCAAAAGAGAAGATTTCGGTAAGTCCATAGGTAAAGATCTGGAGGAAGGGAAAATAACACTTCCGCTGATCTTTGCTATAAAGCAAAGCACAATTAAAGAAAAAAACAAAATCAAGGAAATAATAACCAGCAAAAAAAACTCAAAGAAAGTGGTGCGGGAAATTTTCAGCTTGATTGAAAAATATAAAGGAATTGATTCTTCATTCCAAATAGCATCTAAGTATATAAATAAAGCCAAATCACAACTTAATATCTTCAACGACTGCCCGGAAAAAGATCATTTAAACACTGTTGCCGAATACATTCTAACACGAAAAGCATAATTATTGTTTTTTAATATTATAGTAAAAACACATATATAGAACGTAAGGAGGTCTTATAATGGCTGATTTTTTATTTGAACCGATAGCGGGTGAAAAACCATACATCGACGCGCTACGACAACTTCTGAGACAATTCAAAGCACCTTTTACTTCCGGAGACAGCGTTGGAATCAAGCTCCACTGGGGTGAACGGGGGAATAAAGGTTATCTGCCTCCTGATTATGCCAAAGAAATCGCATCCTGGCTTGCCGCACACGGAGCTAAACCTTTTGTGTTCGACACAACCGTCCTTTATTCGGGCGGCCGGCGCACCGCCGAAGATTCGTTAAATACTGCCGCTGATCACGGTTACACGGCCGACTTTCTCGGTTGTCCGGTTATTATCGCTGACGGCATCGACGGCAGAAATATCGTTTCCATTCCTGCAGACTATAAACACTTTAAAACAGTTCAGGTAGCATCTGTTTTTGACAGAACACAGGGTTTTGTTATCTTCTCTCATTTTAAGGGACATATGGTATCTTTATTTGGCGGAGCCATCAAAAATATTTCCATGGGATTTGCCTCCCGTGCACAGAAACAGCGCATGCACTCCGATTATCATCCCATCCTTAGTAAAAAGAAATGCACAAGATGCGGTGTTTGCGTTAACATCTGCCCTACAAAAGCAGCAAGTATTTTTGAGCCTAATTACCCCGAATACGATCTACAAAAATGCATTGGCTGTGCCCAGTGTATTGCCATGTGTCCGGAAATGGCTCTAAAAATATTCTGGGAATCGGATATGACTGTTTTCCAGGAAAAGCTCGTTGAAACAGCGGCTGCCGTTTGGAAAAAGATCGGACAGAAGACTATCGTTATCAATGCCCTGCTTAATATTACAGCTGAATGCGATTGTTTGCCGGGGAATAATCCTATTATAAACGAAGATCTGGGCTTCGTTGGCGGCTATCATCCCGTAGAAGTGGATGAGGAAGCACTGAAGATAACAGGAGCAGATATCTTTGAAAAAGTTCATCCGGGTATTCCCTGGCAACGTCAATTTTCCTATGCACGGGAAATTGGATTTTAATCACGTCAATAATCAACCTGATTAAAGCATGAAATTAGTAAAAGTTATTAGTGATGAGGAATCAGAACGTCCCTAAAAAAATAAGGCTGCGGAATGTGAACCACTTTCCGCAGTCTCTATAATAAAATTAAAATCGTTACTCTATTTTTTATATCTCTTTCTTAATTATCTATGTTTGCTTAGTCCACCTTATCCAGACGAACCCCATGTTTTTGTTTTAAAGCAACCTTCATTATTTTACCGGTTGCGGTCATGGGCATCTCTTCAATCATTTCTACATGAGAAGGATATTTATACCTGCTGACTTTATCCTTGAGGAATTCAAGAATTTCTTCTTTGCTAATGGGTTTGCCGTCCGTGCTTTCGATAAAGGCTTTGCCCGTTTCCCCCCATTTGTCATCAGCTACACCGATGATGGCAACATGCTTGATTCTCGGATGATCATAGAGTACCTTCTCTATCTCTGCCGGATATACGTTTTCACCGCCGCTTCTGTACATATCCTTGGCCCTGTCCGCGATATAAAAATATCCTTCCGCGTCCATATAGCCCAAGTCTCCGGTATGGAGCACACCATTGACGATGGCTTTTGCCGTTGCTTCCGGCATATTCCAGTATCCGCTCATTACTTTCGGACCAATAGCTACTATTTCGCCGATTTCACCAGGAGGCAACCTATTGCCTTCCGCGTCTTCAATCCACATGTCGCTCCATTCTCTGGGTTTGCCGACAGAAGCGGGTTTGAGCTGAAGTTCTTCGTATGTTAGATGCGTCATGGCCGAATTCTCGGTCTGTCCGTAACCTACACCGACTTTAATTCCTTTTTCCTTTAATTGATCCAACAGAGCTTTGGGTGTTCTCTCACCGCCTCCGATAGACATGATAACACTGCTGCGATCAATCTTGTCCAGTTGGCCTGAATCCAAAATCAGCCTCCACATCGTGGTGAGGGCAAAGACTACATTGGCTTTGTATTTTTCAATATCATTACAAAATTGCACCGGATCGAATTTTTCTCTTAAGACCATGGTCATACCGCGACCGATGCATTGTAACAAGCTGATAAAAAGACCGCCGGAATGAAACAGCGGCAACTGTGAAAGGAATACAATACCAGGAGCAGCAGAAAGATATAAACTTAGAATCTTGAAATAAGACTGACTATGACTTACGACCGCACCCTTGGGAGCGCCGGTAACACCTGACGTATAGATAATGCCCAGAGGATCGTCCATAAATATTTGTTCCTTCAGAGCCGGTTCGGTGGTCGGGAACTTATCAAAGTGATCATGGAAACGAACAGCCCAATCGGGACAGGGCGGGGCATCTGTATCACGCCCGGGAAGCCATATATATTTATCCTTGTCTACCTGAATGCTGTCTTTAATTTTGTTGACGTTGTCGAAAAATTTGGCATGGAAGAAAAGCATGCGTGACCCGCTGTTGTTGAGCTGATATTCAAGCTCACGACCTACCAACCGCAGGTTTAACGGTACAATAATCAGGCCAATTTTGGCTGCGGCAAAGAATAAATAAATAAACTCATGACAGTTTTGGAGGTAAACAGCTATTCTGTCCCCTTTTTTAACTCCCGTGCTCATCAAGTAATGGGCCACTTGATTGGTGCGTTCATTCAATTCTTTAAAAGTTACCGGTTCATCTTCAAAAATGACAGCTTTATTATTCGGTATCATATTGGCCTGCTGTCTCAATATATACCCAACATTCCACACCTGACTCATACTAAATCTCCTTCCTGATTTGATATTTACAGCGAAAAATATTAAATCGCATCTTTAAACAATATGCAATCTTATTTTATTAGCAAGGATAGTGCCAACCGATAAATTATCACTTTTTATAATGTTTTTATTTATATACCAACTTAAACCTTGTAATTATCTTTGATCCGGCTACCTTCAAGGGATAATAATTAGTCATTAGTGTCCCCTAAAAAGCCTCGTGTATCGTGCCAAGAGTAACAGAACCAAAATAATCGAACTATTTACAAGTACTCTAAAATAGTTAAGAATCGGCAACGATGAGAAATTAGCCCTCTTTAGTCTGGCCATTGAAATCATTGCCGGCGGTTAAAATCACGGGGCAACCCATAAAGCAAGCGCAGGGTATAATGTCTAATTCTGTTCAGCTACGCAATTGGAATATTTCCCATTCCCAACACATCTGACATCTGATTGGATAGTTCGTCAATCAAATTTCAGTGCGCTCCGCTTCCAGAACTTGGGTTTCGCTATCAGCGAATCTCATTAAACTGGAGAGCAATGAAAAAAAGCCGTCTCTACGAACACCGAGACGGCTTTCTAAACATATCCGTATATGATTAATTGTCGATTTACTTTACCGCGTCTTTCAGACTCTTCCCTGCTTTAAACACAGGAACCTTCTTTGCGGCAATTTTAATGGTCGCTCCAGTCTGGGGATTCCTGCCTGTACGGGCCTTTCTCTTGCTCACACGAAATGTACCAAAACCCACGAGCGTAACAGCCGCGCCTTTCTTGAGCGCTTTCTGAATCGCTGCAAAAGTTGCGTCTATCGCCGATTCTGCTTCTTTCCTGGTACGCGTAACCTTTGCTACTTCATCGATCAATTGAGCTTTGTTCATTGACTACCTCCTGTTTTTTATTTAATAAGACTTGCGGCAACTATACATTACCATTGTCCGCAAATCAACTTAAATCATATCATTAGACGAAGTTTTCCATTAAAATACCTTTATACCCCCTTGAAGGGTATGCAAACCGGATGTAAAATATTACATTTCTAAAAAATTACCTGCGGATTATAATATTCAGTTTCAGTTATTTTACTTCGATCATTTTTAAGCGCCTGCGGTAAAAATTCCATAATATCTTTTGCCGTGATGCCATCGATACCTTTTTGTGCTGCTGCCATGTCCCCTGCATAACCGTGAAGAAATACTCCTTTGCGCACAGCCTCCCCGGGTTTTAGACCCATGCCGTACATTGCCGCAATACAACCGGTGAGAACATCGCCAACACCTGCAGTTGCCATACCGGAATTACCGCTCATATTTACATATACATCACCGTCAGGTGTGCCAATCAGGGAATGTGCGCCTTTCAAAACAATTGTTGCTTTGAGTCTTTCCGCAGTGTTCTGTAAAAATGCAATTTTATCATTATTAATTTCCGCTGTTGATGCGCCGGTAAGCCGTGCCATCTCACCCATGTGCGGGGTCAGGATTGTCGCTGCCTTACGGCTGCTTAATATCCCGGGATTCTCCGCAATGGCCGTAAGACCGTCCCCATCGATGAGCAAAGGCACTTTTATTTTCTCCGTCAGTTCCCTGACAAGCTCTGCTGTTTCTTCCTGCAGAGAAAGACCCGGACCAATCACGACCATATCCGACTTTGCTGCAATATCCAGCAGTGATTTTTTATTTTTCAGCGCAATACTACCATCTTCTGTCTCTTCCTGCGGCAGATAGACAATTTCTCTGCCCCGTTTCGCAATAACAGGAACAACACTCTTGGGCGCGGCAAGGCGAGCATAACCGCCTCCCGATTTTAAAAAGGACATGGCCGCAAAATAAGGAGCGCCGTAATAATTAGCCGCTCCCGCAATAAAAAGAACATCTCCCATTGAACCTTTATAAGCTTCGGCCGGCCGCTGTGGAATTGCCACGTAATCATTGGTGGCAACCTTTAACTTATCATCTTCAGTCAGCGACGGCGGAAAGGAAATGTGACTGACAAACAATTCCCCTCCCCGTTCATAACCAGGATAAAGAATGTTACCAATTTTGGGCAACCCGAAAGTAACGGTATAATCAGCGCTGACGGCTGTTCCCATTACTGCGCCGGTATTGCCGTTAATGCCGGAAGGAATATCAAGAGCTAGAATTCTTTTTTTACTTTTGTTAATGAGGCGAATTACTTCTTCCACCAAGCCGGTAACCGGCCGATCAAGACCTGTACCGAAAATGGCATCAATAATCACGTCACAATGGGCAATATCTTTTTTGGCGATGGAGACATTTTCCAGTTTAATCAATTCTACAGGCAGTTGCGTAATTATCGAAAAGTTTGTCTTCGCTGCTCCCCGGTATTTGCTGCTGTCGCCTAACAAGAATACTTTTACGCGACCGCCGCCGGAATGAAGCTGACGGGCAATTACCAGTCCGTCGCCACCGTTATTGCCGGAACCGCAAAATATAATAAATTTCTTATCGCGAATACCGATTTTATTTTTCAGCACGTTTATAGCTGCTATGCCGGCATTTTCCATGAGAATTTCTCCGGCAATATTTAACTTCTCCATGGAGTAACGATCCATAAAACGCATTTCGTCAACACTGGCTATTTTCATAATCTGTTCCCATTAAAAAAATCAGACAATTCTCAAAACTTTAGCGCCGCGAATCTTGCCCTCTTTTATTTCAGCAAGCGCGCGATTGGCTTCCTCGAGTGAATACTCTTCTACCTCCGGTATTATGGGTATTTGAGAAGCAAGATTCAAAAATTCTTCGATATCGTAGCGCGTCACATTGGCCACGCTTTTTATTTCCTTTTCCAACCATAGATGATCTCCATAATCCAGTTGCGTTAGATAATGCTTATCTTTGTCTTCTTTACGTATCGCGTTTATAACCAATCTCCCGGCCGGTTCGAGATTTTTTAAAGAGTCTACAATGGTTTTCCATACAGGTGTTGTATCAATAATGGCATTTAGCTTCTTCGGCGACAGGGCGCTTATATCACCTGCCCAAACAGCTCCCAGTTCACGGGCAAAAGCCTGCTCATTTTTATTGCGCGCAAAAACGAATATCTCGGTGTGAGGATAACGATAACGAACCATTTTCAATACAAGATGAGCTGATGCACCGAATCCGGCCAATCCCAAACGCTGTCCGTCGGCTAAATTAGCCAAACGCAAAGAACGATAGCCTATAGCTCCGGCACATAATAAAGGCGCCGCCTGTGCGTCGGAATAAAAAGCCGGAATAGCGAAAGCAAAATTCTCCGCAACTGACATATATTGAGCGTAACCGCCATGGACATCCCTGCCGGTTGCTTTGAAAGCAGAACATAGATTTTCATTTTGAGAAACACAAGCCGGACAC
This sequence comes from Smithella sp. M82, assembly GCA_001683985.1. Taxonomy (GTDB): domain Bacteria; phylum Desulfobacterota; class Syntrophia; order Syntrophales; family Smithellaceae; genus Smithella. Next base: position 17,413 of record MAEO01000089.1, on the reverse strand, counting down.
ACGCCGCAAGCATAGTTAATCCAGCCTATTCCGACTCTGGCACCGATTTTAAATTTCTTTGCCAACTTACCCCGTTCAGAAACAACTCCTACTATCTGATGCCCTGGAATAATCGGCAAAATTGCCGGATGAGTTCTTCCTTCAATTTCATCCAATTCCGTGTGACAAACACCGCAGGCAGATATTTTAACCAGGATTTCTTCTGCGCCAATTACAGGTTTAGGCAATTCAACCATTTTTAGAGGTTGTTTATTTTCTTTTAGATTGGTTATCTTCTCCAAAATTGCCGCTTTCATGTAGTTTTTTATTCTATCAACTAATTTAACCGGATTGCAGGTAAAATAAAATTGATTTAGTTAACCTTTCAGCGCAGCAGGCAACTCTATCGGCACATCTATGGAACTGACATATTTATTAATAACTTCCTGTGTTGAAGTCACTTTGAGTTTTTCAAACAGGAAAGAAAACTGTTTTTCCAATTCGGCACCTAATTTATTGCGTGTTTCCGCAGGCAGATTCCACATATCCGGCTTGAACGGGCCGAATCCTTTCTTGCGCGTCTTGTAAATAAACTGTTCTTCGGTATCTTTTTCCTTCCATTCGTCTTTCATTTCCTTCTTAAGATATTCGTAAATTTTACCTTTTAAATCCCCCGGGAAATTGGGGCTGTCATAAATGATGTTCTGGAAACCGGTTGCCAGATGAATTTCAGCTGTGCCCATAGCCGGAAAGTTATGAAAGGCTTCATCGGGAAGAGTGGAAGCGCCGTGCTGGACTGCTCCGGCAAGACCGTACTGTGATCGAGCCAGTGCCGATAATTTTTCTAAAACCGCAAAATCAATTTTAACTTTGGCAATGCTGCCGTCCGCCAGAGGAACTCCTCCATGCGTTGTTCCGGTCTGAACGCTGATTTTGCTTATACCTTTAAGTGATTCACCGCTTTTTTTGAGCTCTTCCAGATAACCTTCCATAAACGCCTGGAGTTCTTCCACCGTGCTGTTTTTCCCGCCGACTTCGCCGATTTCACCGCCTACGGATATGGTGATTCCATCTGGCTCCAAATCGCGTATCATGGTGGTCAGTTCCGCCGCAAGGCTGTAGTTTGTCTTTTGCTGATCCTTGATGCTTGTTTTTGCTAAATCCACCAATGTGGATGTATCTATATCAATATTATAAAATCCGGCTTCAATTGCCTCCCAAATTAAATTCTTTACTGCCTGTGTTTCTTTCGCAGCGTCAGCACTAAATTTTTTGGCATTAATTTGAAAATGATCTCCCTGCAGGAAAATCGGGCCGCGATATCCGGTTTTGATTGCGGCAGCGGTTACAGCACAGGTATATTCGAGAGGTTTTTGTGAAGTATATCCTATCTCCGAACGGGCAATTTCGAAAATAACCGGACCTGCCTGACCTTTCATCATGGCACGGAAAACAGCCTGAGCCGCATCGTAAGTTATACCGCGAAGGTTAATCGCCGGAACTGTGAATCCTTTGAGTTCACCATGTCCCATTGCCTCATATACAGATTGAATCGAAGCAGAAACGATCCCCAAAGCAACGCCGGTGCGCCTAATCAACCAGCAAGCGGCTTCCTGAACCGTTTGATCCGGACTGAATACCGCTGTGTAAATCAAATCATCAATGAGCTTACTTTTAAGTTTATTTTCATCCAGAATGCGGACATCATTACCGTCCAGCTCAATTATCTTTGTATACCCCTCTTGTAATTGATTTTTGTCTTTGTAAATCATAATTGCTCCTTATAATTTGTATTATGATGACAACATCTTTTTCGCCATTTGTACTTCCGTAACACTGCCGATGTAAATCGGCGAGAGCTGATTAACATTGTCTGCTTTTACAGACAAAATATCCTGACAGCCGTTCGTCGCAAGACCTCCGGCCTGTTCCATAATAAATGCCATCGGCTGTAATTCAAACAACAATCGCAGCTTCCCCTGTGGGGATTTTTTTAGAGCGGGATAAGTAAATATTCCTCCCCTTTTTATGAGAATTTGATTAATGTCCGGGACAAAACCTCCGCTGTAACGTAATTTGTAACCGTCTTTTTCCAATTGTTCAACAAATTTACAATGCTCCGGCATCCAGTCACGGCGCAGTCCGCCAGGTGAAAAGATTGAGCCCTTCTCCTTCAGTCTGATATTTTCCTGAGATAAAACATATTCGCCTTCACGATCCAGAACAAATTCATGCGCGCCCCTGCCTGCCGAATAGATCATCGTAATCAGCGGACCATAAGTAATATAAAGCGCCGCTACCATTGTTTTTCTGCCGGTATCGAGAATGGAATCTTTATGAATGCCGATAATCGTTCCGATAGCCAGATTTGTATCGACGAGCGATGAACCGTCAAGCGGATCAGCCGTTACGATATATTTTTCCGAACCTGTTCCGATCTTAACTATGTCTTCCAGTTCTTCCGATGCATATTCCCGCACAAACCCGGAAAATTTCAACTGGCTCTTTAATATTTCATCGGAAATACGATCCAGCGCCAACTGTTCATCACCATAGACGTTTTTAAATCCGGCCAGTTTTCTGTTGGACTCATGAATTTTTGCGGAAATATATTTACCAACAACGGCAATTTGCCAGATAAGGCGCCGCAACTCCACCTCCACACCTTCCATCCACATGTGTCTTCTTAAATCAACGAAGTTTTTAGTATAATCACTGATTTCTTCTCCCATTTTATCCTCCTTATTTTTTGCAGAAAAATTTGCGAGTTACGGCTGTCTTTCCTGCATGAGTAATTACTGAAAACCAGTTTCTGTTATTTGTTTTGCCCCGTATTATAAATCGAGCAAAATGTGGATATTTATTAACCAATATTCATGATCGTTACAAGTAAATATTTATGAGGGATTAATCCTCATGAACTTATCCTGATTATTCCGGGTAGCCAACCGTCTGTGAAAAAATGATCTTTTGACTATCACGAAGCCGCATAGCTTTCGCCAGAACATCTCTATCGATCGAACCTCTGATGACCGTTGCCAGACCCTCCGAAGCGCAGTATAAATAAACATTCTGCGCAATGAACCCGGTATCCGCCGCCGCATAGGAACTTCTTTCCTCCGCGTTCGCTTTGCCCATTCTGGAATAATCGGCAACATATATCAAATTTACCGGAGCTTCTTTTACAAACAACTGCTTTCCTGTCAGCGCCCGGATATCCTGCTTGATAACCGGTTTTAATGTGTGTTCCTTGGCATTATAAAGATAGAGGCCGTCGGCAATGGCAACATAAATATCAACTTCCTGCCAATTTACAGCGGAAGGAGCGGTTCTTTTCCCTGATTCCGGCCTGTTAATTCCATGGGCAGCCCAGAGCAGATTGGAAAGAACTTCCACCGGCAGTTTTTTTGCGCTGAAATCCCTCGATGATTTTCTTGCCTGCAGAGATTGCATCAACGACTTACCACCCTTAAGATTCGGCGGCGGCAGTTTGATAGGTGATAATTCCGCTGCCCATGACATTGTAATAAAAGAAACTATAATTAACACGACAGCGCCTGTTAAAAATGTTTTCTTAAACATGATAATCCCTCCTCTTCTAAATAATATTACTCCAGCAATTAAACATTTAAGACATCAATCCACCATCCCTTGTCCCTTCCACCAACAGAGGGATGTTTTATTTAGAATCCGGCATTACCGTTTCTTAGTCTTTGTCATTACCCAGCTCGACTGGGTAATCCAGTTTGTTTGTTTCCTGGATTTCCGCTCGGCGAGACTGTGTCGTAATTAATTTATGCTTTATAGTCGAAAAAAATGGCTCGTTAAAATTGCTTACAACAAACTTTTTTGAAATTTTAATGGTAAAACCATTGCTAAAAATGAGCATTTTTATCCTTTTGCTAATTGTGACACAGCCTCCGGTGCGGGAATGACACTTTTTATATATTTTATTGCCGGAATAATAGTTGATATTATTTTATCCCGTAATTAATTCTCCCATCGGCATAAAAATCTTTACTCTTTTTCAACTTTTCCGAGCTATTCTTGATTTGTCATGATCAGAAATCAGAACTATCTTGTCTCTCTTCTTTGTTTCATTTTTGTTTCATTGCTGTCAATAAGTAAAGCATGAGAATAGACAAAATAAGAATAATTAGCTTTTTCATTCAGTCCTCCGATATTTTGTTTTTCAGTTCCCTCATTTCTTTTCGCTCACAAATCCTGATATTTCATCGAGAAACAGTTGACCATAACTGGCAAATTTTTGCTGGCCCACACCGATCACGTCCATCATTGATGGTTTATCCGTGGGCATTTTTTCAGTCATGTCCTGCAGGGTTTTATCGCTAAAGACAATGTAGGCGGGAAGGTTATTTCGGTCGGCAATCGTTTTGCGTAGTTTTTTAAGACGTTCAAACAGCGCCAGATCAGCCGATACCGTTTTAGCAGGCTCTTTAGGCAAAACCAGTTCTTCGCGGCTTTTGTAAGGTCGGAATTGCACAAGCATGACGTTGATCTTGTTTTTCAGCGCCAAATGACTTAAGGCATTCAACTTGAATGTGTATCCCTCGTCATAAGCAATATCAACATATCCCAAATTGAGTATCTGAAAAATATAATCCGACCATTCCTCGCCTCTGAGATCTCTGCCTGCTCCCCAGGTTTTAATTTTATCGTATCCTTTTTCCATGACCTGCCGGTTATGCGAACCTCGTAAAATATCAATCAGCAGAGTGGAATTTATCTGTTCCCCGGTGCGCGCAATGGCCGAGAGCGCTTTTTGCGCAATGATAGTTCCATCGAATTTCTTGGGCGGATTTTTACAGACATCGCAATTACCGCAATCTTTGGTATTTGTTTCATTGAAATAGCTTAGCAGAATTCGGCGGCGGCAGCTTTCCGCTTCAGCATATTGCTTCATTCTTTTGAGTTTTGCATCCAGTAATTCCCGGCGCTCCGGCGTAGCCTCGTTTAACATTTCGGCCTGCATTATTACATCAGAATAACTGTAAAAGAGAATGGTATCGGCAGGCAAACCGTCGCGGCCACAGCGGCCGATTTCCTGATAAAAGCTCTCAATGTTTTTAGGCATATTGTAATGAATTACCCAGCGGACATTCGATTTGTCGATTCCCATGCCAAAAGCAATCGTCGCGCAAATAATTTGAATTTCATCGCGGATAAATTCGTTTTGTGTCCGGCTGCGGGAAACATTATCCATCCCGGCGTGATAATGCTTTGCTTTGTAACCCAATTTGCTTAGATTATTAGCGACGCTCTCCGTGCTTTTTCGGCTGAGGCAATAAATAATTCCGGGCTGATTGCGATGAAGTTTGAGAAAATCGGTTATCTGGCGCATGCGCTTTAAGCCAGGCCGGACGGCAAGGCTTAAGTTCGGCCTGTCGAATGACGCCACAAAGGTTTTGGTTTCCGGTATGCGCAATTGAGACAAAATATCGCGGCGAATTACACGGTCGGCCGTAGCGGTAAGCGCGATGAGCGGAACTTTTGGATATCGTTCTTTCAGGATGTTCAGTCGTTTATATTCAGGCCGGAAATCATGTCCCCAGAAGGAAATACAATGCGCCTCGTCCACGGCAAACATTGATACTTTTAAGCTGCCCAGCAATTCGGTAAAACCTGCAGAACTTAAACGTTCCGGTGAAATATATAATAATTTTAATGTTCCTTTTAAACTTCGCTCAATAATATTTTTTTCTTCTTGGGCTGATAAGGAACTATTGAGAAATTCTGCCGCGATTCCGTTTGCTTTAAGCGCCTCCACTTGATCTTTCATCAATGAAATTAAAGGCGAAATTACTATCGTGACACCGTCAAACATTAACGCCGGAATCTGAAAACAAACTGATTTTCCTCCACCTGTAGGCATTAAAACCAGTGCATCATTAAGCGAAAGCACGTGGTCAATAATTTCCTCCTGTAAGGGGAAAAACGAATCGTAACCGAAATATTTTTTTAATATTTGTTTTTTAATCATTCTGGTATTTTATTTTTCAGCTCACTTAATTTATTCAACGCTTTCAGCGGCGACAATGGAGCACCTTACCGCTGGAAAACTGTATCGCAATCACCACGTCATTGCAAGCAATTTACCAGTACTTCGGACTGGTTATTAATGGAAGAAACAAAACTATTTTTACACGGTTTCTTCTTCCCCCTTTTGTAAAAGGGGATTGAGGGGGATTTTTCAACAAATCAAGCAGCGCAGGATTGTTCCAAGCAGTAAGTTTTTGGCGGACAGTGTTCCAGCCACCTGACTTTTTAGTTGCTTTTGTCATGGTCTAAATCTCCTGAGTTGTAACGGTTCCAAGTCGGGCAATGATTCGGGCGAAACGATCAGGGTGATGCTGCGCGCCTGCCCAGGCACCCGCCGAATGAAGCCTTGTCTCTCCAGCGTGAGAACCATCGAATGCACACTCGGCGGCGTGATCTGAAAATACCGCTGCATATCTGCTTCAGCCGGAGCGCAACCATGCAAAATGCTGTATTGATGAATATAGGCCAGGAACTGTCCTTGTCGCTCGGTGTAGGTTGGGTTCATAAAGTTATTCTTCTTCAAAGGAACTCTTCCCGATTTTAACTTTTCCTGATATGGCTTCACGTCCCAATTTTTGGGAGACAGCGCTTACAATATCATTTACTATTTCTGGAGTTTTAATCATTTTCTTTCAATCTAGAACGTTTATATCAAGATCAAATAAAAGGTTCAATCAGAATGATTGAACCAGCAGAGAGACCTTCTGGATTCCCCAGTCAAGCTGGGGAATGACATGAAGGGAAAAGAATTTTTATCATTCCGATATTTTGTTTTTCAGTTCGTTCAATTTATTGAGCGCTTCCAGCGGCGACATGGATTGAATATCAAGAGTTTTAAGTTCAGTAACAATCTCTTCATTTTTATTTTCCCGCGCAATCGCGCTTTCTTTTCTCGCGAAAAGATTCATCTGAGGACTTGCGGTTTTTCCCTCACGGGTTCCCCTAACTATACGGGGCATGCCGATTTCATCAAATTCTCCTTTTTCCAGATTACGCAATATTTCTTTGGCGCGGGTGATCACTTCCCTGGGCACACCGGCAATGCGCGCTACTTCGATGCCGTAACTGCGACTTGTCCCACCTTCCATAATCTTGCGCAGGAAAATTATTTTTTCTCCCCATTCCTTGACCGCAATATTGTAATTTTTTGTCCCTGATTTTGTCACTGTCAAATCAGTCAGCTGGTGATAATGAGTGGCAAACAAAGCACGAACGCCTTTCCCCTGAAAATCATGAATATATTCGGCAACCGCCCAGGCAATGCTCAATCCGTCAAACGTGGAAGTGCCGCGTCCCACCTCATCAATAACAACGAGAGAACGGGTAGTCGCGTTCTTCAAAATTTCCGCTGTTTCTGTCATCTCCACCATGAATGTGCTCTGTCCCTTGATTAAACTGTCGGAAGCGCCAATGCGGGTAAATATCTTATCCACAACGCCTATCATAGCTTTTGATGCCGGCACAAAACTTCCCATTTGAGCAAGAAGAACAATCAAAGCAACCTGTCTGATATAAGTGGATTTGCCGGCCATATTAGGACCGGTAATAATCAAGAGTTTATTCCTTTGCAAATCCATTAAACAATCGTTTGGAACAAAACCTTCCTTGGTCAATGCCGCTTCCACTACAGGATGGCGTCCGTCTTTTATTTCGATAGTGTCATCATCATTAATTTCCGGACAAGTGTAATGATATTTTTCTGCAACTTCCGCAAGAGCGTCCAGAGCATCAAGCTCAGCCACCAGATTTGAATTATTTTGGATGTCCGCGATATACCGGTTAAGGCTGTCGCGCAGGGCAACAAACAATTCCTGCTCTTTTTCCCTGATTTTCTCTTCAGCATTTAAAACCGTTTGTTCAAATTCTTTTAATTCCTGATTGATATATCTCTCGGCATTGACCAGCGTTTGCTTTCTGATATAAGAATCAGGAACCAATGTGGCATTTGCCTTGGTCACCTCAATGTAGTAGCCGAAAACACTGTTAAAACCTATCTTCAAAGAATTGATTCCTGTTTTCTTTCTCTCCTCGGTTTCCATAGCGGCTATCCATTTTTTACCGTCGCGGCTGATGGACCTTAACTTATCAAGTTCCGAATCATAACCGGAAGCAATAAAACCGCCATCCTGAGTTTTTGGTGGTGGATCATCAATAATCGCTCTGGAAATCAGATCAATAACTGCGGACATTTCCGTAAATCGCAAACGTATGGCGGCAACAGCCGGAGAGGTGCAATCATTCAACATTGATTTTAGTTCCGGTATGGCCAAGAGAGAAACTTTCAACGCGACCAAATCGCGGGGATTTGCTGCACGCAAAGAAATACGCCCGGCCAGCCTTTCCATGTCATAAATACACGATAAGATTTTGCGCAATTTTAACCGCAAGATATGATCATCTTTTAGTTCGGCAACAGCGGCCAGTCTGGCTTTGATACTCTCCACTTCCACGAGCGGATAATTCATCCACCAGCGCAGTCGACGGGTTCCCATCGGCGTCAACGTTTCATTAAAAAGAGAAAACAGTGAACCGGCCTTGGAATTATCCTGAATTGTCGTAAATATTTCCAGATTTCGGCGTGCCGTATCATCAAGAAGCAGAAATTTTTCCGTCGAGTACCATTTGATTTCTTTTATATGCCGGGGGTTGATTTTTTGTGTTTGATTAACATAACTTAAAATTGCGCCGGATGCTTTCATTGCCATCGTATATTCTTTTATCTTTGAACCGTCTAAAACTTCTGAAGAAAAATTTTGATTTAAGATTTCTTCTGCATGTGTGACTTGAAAACAATCTTCTTCCAGATAATTAATCCTAAGCGAAGGCATTTGCGTCTCAATCATCTTCAGCAGAACTTTATCGGGAAAATTCTGCTGAAGAAGCAATTCTTTGAAATCCAGACCGGCCACGGCTGTAAAGAAAAATTCTCTGTCGGTAAATTCGCTTAATTGAAATTCTCCCGTGGAAATATCCAGAAAAGCCAAACCCAGCGCGTCCTTATTTACGCATAAGCATGCCAGATAATTATTTTCACCTGCAGAAAGATTCTCTTCATCTACAACAAGTCCGGGAGTAATGACGCGGATAACTTCTCTTTTTACTATTCCCTTTGCCTTTTTGGGGTCCTCCGCCTGCTCGCATACCGCCACTTTAAATCCTTTCTCCACCAATTTGGTAATGTAAGCGGAAGCGGCATGATAGGGAAAACCGCAAAGCGGCACGCTGTCTTCCTTGCCTTTGTTGCGCGAGGTAAGAGTAATTTCCAGAACAGGAGCGGCAATTACCGCATCTTCAAAAAACATTTCGTAGAAATCACCCATACGATAAAGCAGAATACAATCAGGATGATTCTCCTTAATTTTTACATACTGTCTCATTGCCGGAGTTAAATCGAGTGTAGCAGCTACCGCCATTTTCCATCGTCCCTTTTTTCTAAGTCAATATAGTCAGGATCATCCGGCTTATCTATTTTATGACCGGCAATAAACGAATTGGCCAACCAACCGACAACGCTGATAATCAGAGAACCTAAAAAAGCAGAGAAGAAATCTTTGATGTAAAAACCTGTCACAATACGAGATACAAGCTCCAGTAAAAGAGCGTTAATAACGAAATAAAACAACCCAAGCGTCAAAATGCTCAACGGCAGAGTCAGAAAAACCAAAATAGGCCTTAAGAAAATATTGATAAGGCCTAAAACACAAGCTGCGATAACGGCTGTCGAAAGAGTATCCACCTTAATCCCCGGCACAAACTGTGATGCGAGCAGGATTGCTACCGTTATTATCAGCCACCTTGTTATGACAACCGGCATATAATTGCCCTTATTCACTTTTCACTTTTTACTTTTCCAAACCTACCATTTTTGCCGATTTAAAGAAAACCCAGGAAACATTAACACCACTCATGAATGTAGTTTCTCTCTTCACCAGAGGACTGTCCTCAAAAGATGCACCCTGAAGAAAATCGGCGCTGACAAAAGCGTGAAAAATAAATTGTTTATATTCCTTGCCCAAACCAACAGTAAGAGTTGAACCGCTGTATCCACCGCCGGCAGAATATGAAGGACGAACAGCAGTCGAGTACTGGGATTCTACAGTATAGTAGTAATCGTGATAGCCGCTGTCGGCAAACATCGGCCCCGCAGATATTCCCAGATTTAAACCGGTTCCGGGAATTAAATCACCTTTTACAAAATTAATTCGCGGGCTGAACACCCACCCCTCATGACGCACGGAAGAAAAATCAGTGGAAAAAACAGCCCGTACAGGTATTGTCAGGTCCAGTTTGATTTTATACTCTTTTTCCGACCAAAGTTTAATTTTCAAAGCCGGACCTAATTCAAAAGTCGAATCAAGATCAGGCATTCCGGCACGGGCGGAATTATCATCACTCTTTACCGGCACGGAACCAAAAATGCTGAAATCCAGCAAAACTCTATCTGTTTTAAAAATTTGCCCGGAAATACGATTCTCATCTATTTTAAATATATCACCGCGATAAACAGCGTACGGGTACGGCAGAAGATAAACTCTGTTTTCGTCTGAACCCCGATAATCAGGCATCTGGAGCAGAGCTAGTCCCACGCCTATTTCCCAAAGCGGTTTTTCTTCACAAATTGCAATGCCGGGCAGTATAAAATTCACAACCAACAAAGCCGCTGTTATAATGTAACGAACGCGCATATTCTTACCTTGTATTTAATTTGTCATACCGCATGCGTAAACTTCAGATTATGCGCCGGAGCAGACGGTTTATTATCGTGTACTCTTAACGGCCAATATTACTCAATACAACCTTAATCAGTGAATGACACGAACATTTCTGCCTTCGCCCCACATACAGGACATTCATCAGGCAAGACACCATCCGAAACATAGCCGCATACTTTGCAGACATAGTAAGTCGTTTCTCTTTCTTCCATGTAGTGCGACATGGCCTCTTTGTAAAGCTTGGCGTGAGTTTCTTCCACATCCCGGCTTTGGCTGAAATGCAACACAGCTTCTTTATTACCTTCGGCCTCCGCCATTTTGACAAACTGATCGTAAGCAACTTCAGCAACCTGCTTTTCAGATTCGAAGCTGGCGGCCAGATTCTCTTCCGTGCCTTTGATTTCCTTCAGCGCCCTCAGAGCTCTTGCACCGTGAATTTCTTCAGAAAATGCTATGACGCGAAAAAGTTTTGCCATTTGCTTGTAGCCTTCCGCTTCCGCCTTCTGTGCGTAAACCTTAAGCCTGAGCGCTGCCTTTGCTTCACCCGCATACGCCTGATTCAAAGCTTCCTGAATTTTATCCATATATAACCTCTTTTGTTTTGGCTTATTTCATGTCATTTCGAAGTCCCGCAACTTGCCCGGAGCATTTCGGGTGCGCGGGATCATACTCCGCAAGAAATCTTGTTTTTAGATTGCAATGCCTTTTGAGAGAAGGCCCGCAATGACACACTTTTAGAAATCCTCACTCGGGGGAGAATTCACTCTTCTCCGCCCCGCAAACCGGACAAACCCAGTCTGCCGGTAACTTCTCAAAAGGTGTCCCAGGAGAAACGCCGCTTTCCTTATCACCTTCAGCCGGATCGTAAACATAACCGCATACACCACAAACATATTTTTTCATCGTTAACTCCTTAGAAATTTATTTTAAATTTTTATCATGATATTGATCTTTTCTGTAACTCTGCAGCGATAGTTTTACCCAATTCATGACATTTCTCCAAAACATCAATGCCGGGATTGTTTTTCACAGCTACTGATTCAGCTACAACATCAACTTTCATTTCTTTTAGTATTGCTTCTAAATGTTTCACCGATTCTCCACTCCAACCGTAAGAACCGAAAGCTGCACCAATCTTATTTACCGGTTTCAATCCCTTTAAGTAAGTCATAACATCGGCCATTTGCGGCAGAATATTGTTGTTGAGTGTCGGTGAACCGACAATCAATGCTCCGGCATCCAACAATTCATAAACAACCTCACTACGGTGAACTTCATTCATAGACATGAGCCTTACTTTTACACCAGCCTGTGCTAGCGCTTCACTGATGGCTCTGGCCATCTTCTCGGTGGAGCGCCACATAGCAGCATAAACAACAACCGCCTTGGCAGTCGGTTTCTGCAGAGCCCATTTTTTATAAAGATCAATGATCCAACCGATATCTTTACGCCAGATCGGCCCGTGATCGGGAGCAATAATTTTGATTTTCAGACCTGCTGCCGCGACCTTCTCCAGTGTTTTCAGAACAATTGCTGAATAAGGCAAAACTATATTGGCGTAATAAGTTGCCCCTTCATATTCCAGAGTCGCCGCCGGAATTTCATCGGCAAAACGCTCGAACGTTGCCCGATGCATGCCGAAAGCATCTTGCGAAAATAAAAGTTCATCCTTGGTCAGATATGTAAACATACTGTCCGGCCAATGAATCATCCTCGTTTCCATAAAGGTCAGTTCCATATTACCAAGACTGAGTGTTTCGCCGTCTTTCACCGGAATAATTTCGTGCTTATCATGGAACAGTTCTTTCAACGTTTTTACGCCAACTGTCGAAGCAAATACCTTTTGAGGCTTGATGAAATCAATTACCTCAGGCAGACAGCCGGAATGATCCATTTCGGAATGGTTAGAAACGATATATTTGATTTTGGAAGGTTCGATTACGGATTTGATACGGGACAGCATCTCATCCATAAACGGCGCCTTTACCGTATCTATTAAGGTAATATCATCCGCCATCACCAGATAGGCATTATAAGTGCTGCCATGCGGCGTTGTGTATCCATGAAAATCGCGGATTGTCCAATCAATGGCGCCGACCCAGTAAACATTATCAGTCACTTTTATAGCCGAATAAATATCCTTCATTACTGCACCTCTTTCTGAATTTACGATAAAAACAATATAATTTTCAAGCAGGCAATGTCAATCAATACTTATACCAATTCTAACTCAAAGCGCTATTTCTGTTGGTACAGCTTGCCCCGGATTAAACATTAATACCGCAGCAAAGTTAACGATAAGACAAATGTTTTCACGTCTGGAACTATAAATAATTTATCGCAGAGAAATATGTTTGCAGCAAATAAGAGTGCCAACTTCTTTTTTATAATATTGACATGCCCTTTCTTTGTTCCTATAGTTTCCTAAAGGAAACTTTTTAGTTGTTAATGCGTCTCCCAAATAATGAAAATTTAAAAACTGCACCTATACCCTGGCCTTTTGATCTCTCATGGTTTTTTCTCCAGCGAAAAATACTGGGACGCAAATTACCGCTTTTGGCCAGCTTTAAGGTTACCTACAGCTGCAACCTGGCCTGCCGGGCATGTCCTTTTCATCTACGCTCTGATAATGAAAAGACTCACATGTCCTGGAATACGGCAATCAGGAAATTGGATTTATTGCATCGGTTCGGTACCCGCCTGGTCGTTTTTGAAGGTGGCGAACCGCTGCTATGGCGCGACGGCTCCCACCGTTTTCACGATCTTGTCCTTTATGCCAGAAAATATTTCCTGCGCGTGGCGGTGACAACCAACGGCACGCTGCCCCTTGATGTTCCGTCTCATACACTGTGGGTAAGTCTGGACGGACTGAAGGAAACGCAAGATTATTTGAGAAGTGATTCCTTCGACCGGATATGCTCTAACATCAAAAATACTAAACACCCCAAGGTTTTTATTCACTGCACTCTGAATCGCCGCAACTGGCGTGATGCGGAATCCTTGGCAAAGTGGGTACAGGAAATACCTACGCTGAAAGGAATGACCGTTCAGTTTTTCTATCCTTATAATCAGGGAGAAGAAGATCTTTTCCTTTTACCGGAAGAACGCCGCGCTGTCATTGAAAAATTGCTGGAACTAAAAAAAAGAGGGTCGCCAATTTTGAATTCGGCAAACAGACTTAAGGCCTTTATTGACAATCACTGGACCTGTCATGATGACATTCTGATTAATGTTGAGCCGGATGGTACCATCACGAAAGGCTGCTACGTCAAGAACCGCGGTAAAATCAACTGTGATGCCTGTGGATTCACACCTGTTGCCGAAGCATCCGGAGCTTTGGATTTTATACCAGGATCAATATACGCGGGATGGAGGTTGTTTTTTTAGGATTCAAGAACAGCCAAACAAAAAATCCCCGGATTTATTTTTCCACCTGCACATGTTCAGCAGAGAAAATCATAAACAAATTACCAGCAAATCCTTGTCCGACGCCATCTTTATAACTCTTATTCAAATTTTCCTGTTAATTGGCATTTAATCTCTTTATTCGAAACAAAAGAAACATACACAGAGAACTCCAACCATCAACAAAACACTGCATGCGATACCCCTTTTTTACTTGACAGAATCCTTTTACCCTTTTATCGTCATCAATATTATTTTTTAGTACAAGACAAACCTGTTCATATTGGGGTTGAATCAAAACAGAGTACAATTATGCCGGATAAAAATACCAACGATATCAACGAATACAGTTCAGGAAACAATCCCCGTAGCAGCAGAATAAATTTCAGTAGTAAAAACAGATTCAATTGGAAAAAATTTTTGCTGCTTCTGCTGCTGATTTTGATTTTACCTCTTTCCTCAGTGGCCAAAAACCTTACCTGCAATCACCTGCCGGTGCTGATGAAAAATTTTCTGAATAATCACTACGCAATAAAAGACCTGACTGGCGATGTAAAAATTCACGCCATTAACAACATGATTCAACGACTGGACCCATCTAAAACGCTTTTGTACGCATCCGATCTGGAAAGGTTGAAATCATATTTACAGAATTTGTTCGTAAGCATACAAACCGCTAACTGCAATTCACTCAAGCCGGTTTATGATTTGCTCGTTACACGGGCACAGGAAAATGAAGCTATTGTCAAAAAGATTATAGGGCCGGACTATCGCCTTGATGAAATTCTGGAATTAAACATCGACGTAAAAAAGCGCCCATATGCCAAGACAACAACGGAAAAACAAATGCTTCTGAAAAAAATTGTACAATTCCAGATTGAAAATGATTTGCTGGCAGGTATCGACTTGGCTGAAGCTAAGAAAAAACAGATTCATCGATATGAACTGCAAACCATGCGGATAGTTGAACGTAATCCTGAAAAACTAATTACCGTTGCCGCAGAGGCCTTCGCTCAGTCCTTAGACCCTCATACGACCTATCTGTCCCCCAAAGATCTGGAAGAGCTCCGTATTCAGATGCAACTTTCTCTGGAAGGAATTGGGGCAGTTCTTAGGAGCGACAACGGTTTTACCGTTGTCGAGGAGTTGATTCCAGGAGGAGCCGCCGAACGTTCAGGCCTGCTGAAGCCTGCAGATAAGATTATCGCTGTAGCTCAGGCAAAAGAAAAGCCAGTTAATATTATTGATATGGATCTGCAAGATGTTGTCAAAATGATCCGCGGTAAAAAAGGAACACGGCTAACCTTGACAATCTTGCGGCAGGCAGAACGCACATACCGCTTGGATGTGACTATAACACGCGATAAGGTCGACATCAAGGAACAGGAAGCTAAAATTACCTATGAATCACGAAAAATGGACGGAAAGCATTACCGCTTCGGTATTATAGATCTTCCGTCTTTTTACGGCGATGAAAAGGGAAATAAGTCCTGCTATGAGGACGTGAAAAACCTTCTTGCTGAGGCCCGACATCAGCATGTTGACGGAATCGTACTGGACCTGTCACGTAACGGAGGAGGTCTGCTCTCGGAAGCAGTGCGCATCGCCGGTCTCTTTCTTGGGGAAGGCGCAATCGTGGCAACCAAAGACAGTCATGAACGAATTACGATTTATGTCAATGGAACAGGTACATCAGAAATGAAAGGTAAATATAAACTGATCAAGTTTCCTGCTGAAAATTCACGCTCGGTTTACACAGGCCCCCTTGTCGTGTTGACGAGCCGTTTGAGTGCATCGGCAAGCGAGATCGTAGCGGGAGCTCTAAAAGACTATTATCGTGCGGTTATCATCGGTACTGATCATACCTTTGGTAAGGGTTCCGTGCAGGCACTAACACCACTGCCACAAGATCTGGGAGGTATGAAAGTTACCACTTCTCTGTTCTTTCTCCCCGGCGGCCACTCCACACAAAAGACAGGTGTAGAAGCAGACGTGCGATTGCCTAATTTTTTCATTCTCAAAGATATCGGTGAAACGGCGTTGGAATATCCGCTACCATCCCAAACAATAAAACCCTTTCTGGGCTGGTATATAAATCCTACACCGCCATGGAAAAATGTGGAACAGTCAATGCTCACAACACTGGCGGCAAAGTCCAAGGTTAGGGTTACCAAAGACGAAAAATTTGCTGAAATCATTAAAAACAACAAAGAGGCTGCCGAAAGAAAAGGAATTATAAGGCTTGCAGACTTGCGCAAGGAAGTGGAAAAGGAAGGAGGGAGCAAAGAAAATAAAACACCGACCGAACTCAAGCAGAGAATAAAAGAACAGTATTCACCTTTTATTAATGAAAGCATCAATGTTCTACTCGACATGGTGATGCTGAGCTCGACGCAGCCTGTGGCGCAGGTTTTGAGTGACCGGATAGGACATTGAACTGCTTTTCTTAATACATCAAGATCGGTCACCGTTCCAGGACAGAAACTGAAACACCTGCCATCATCCAAATCGCACTTATGCAATTGTACGGTGCGATCGGAATAGATAACCTGATAAGGACAGAGATTCACGCAGGCGCCGCAACCGGTACACAATCCTTCATCCGGTACATGTTTTTTTAAAAATTCCTGACTTCCTGCTTTGGTTTTAGATCCCATTCCCTATAATCGCTCTTTAAAAAGTGTGTTTCTATATACTATAGTGATTTATGAGGCAAGAAAATGATATGATTCGACCGGAAAATATTTTTTATAAACTACTCAAAATCATTAGAACAATTTAGCATTTTTTGATAAGAAGCAAACAATTTTAATTTTTTGCACAAAATATTTAATTGAGGTTGACATCCGCTTCTTCTTGTATTATGAAGCGCGGGACAAAAGCAAATATTCCCCAGTAGCTCAGTCGGTAGAGCGGCTGGCTGTTAACCAGCATGTCCGTGGTTCGAGTCCGCGCTGGGGAGCCAGAAAATAAAAGCACGCTCATTTTTAAGCGTGCTTTTATTTTAAACAGCTGATTATTCCCTGATCCACCGTCAAAAAAATAGAAAACCTCGTTGATTCTGATAAATCAGGGTGATAGAGTAATTTGGGTTCAAAAACCTATCATCAACGAGGTGAAACCCACATGACGGTATCCGTCACAAAGGAGGATAAAAATCCCCCCTCACCCCCCTTGAGAAAACTAACCCTTCCCCATAAGTTGGGTATGTCATGGGGGTGGTGGGTCCGGGGTTGTATGAGTGCATTGAATCAAAA
>MAEO01000088.1 GCA_001683985.1 Smithella sp. M82 | reverse complement strand
TCATGGCAGGACAGCCGTCCCGGCTGTCCTGACTGCAATTTTCATCATTCTTTGTGAGCCAGTGGCTCATGAATGTTTCATATACAACTATTAATGTTGATTTCGCGGTATCATGAAAGGTATTGAAAATTTATTACAAAGGAGTGAATCATGGCCAACATATTTGAAGATATTACCAAGACAGTTGGAAAAACTCCTCTGGTGCGTCTTAACAGAATAGCAGCGGGCCTGAATGTGGAAATATTAGTGAAAATTGAAGCATTCAATCCCCTTTCCAGCGTGAAGGACAGAATCGGTATTGCCATGATTGAAGCGGCGGAGAAAGCAGGACTTATTGATCAAGAAACAGTTATTATTGAACCGACAAGCGGTAACACGGGAATTGCTCTTGCTTTTGTTTGCGCTGCGAAAGGATATCATCTTATCCTGACAATGCCTGATACAATGAGCATGGAGCGCAGACATCTTATGAATATTCTGGGAGCCGAATTGGTTTTGACGGAAGGGGCTAAGGGTATGAAAGGAGCCATGGACAAAGTGAAGAACTGGCGGCAAGTTTTAAGAAAAGCTTCATGCCCCACCAATTTAAAAATCCGGCTAATCCTGAAATACATCGTCGGACGACAGCTGAAGAAATCTGGAATGATACGGATGGTAATATTGATTATTTTGTTGCCGGAGTAGGTACTGGTGGGACAATTACCGGCGTTGGTGAGATATTAAAAGAGCGGGATACTTCAATAAAGGTGATTGCTGTGGAACCGGCTGATTCTCCTGTTCTATCCGGTGGAAAGTCTGGTCCACATAGAATTCAGGGCATTGGCGCAGGATTTGTACCGGATGTATTAAATAGAAATGTGATTGATGAGATTATTCAAGTCAGGCATGAAGATGCCGGAGAAATGGCCAGACGAATCGCGAAAGAAGAGGGAATTCTGGTAGGAATATCCAGCGGTGCCGCTCTGTGGGCTGCTTTGGAAATAGCAAAGCATAAAGAGGCGAAAAATAAAGTGATAGTGGTAATTTTGCCGGATAGCGGCGAAAGGTATTTATCGACATGGCTCTTTCAGAAATAGTTCCACTATGCTTGCTGATATATTGTCTATAAATGATTTTTTTGTTTCGATAAGTATTTTGAAATGAATTGTTCTTAATAAGAAAATTTTTAGTAAAAGAAATGTAATCTAATTTGGGTAGAAATTCAAAATGAAAAAAATAAGTGGGATAATTCTAGCCGTCAATAGTTCCCGGAAAAAAGGAGAAAAAAAGAACAATATTGATTGCGGTTTATTCTTGAAAAATATCGGTTTGGAAAATGACGCTCATGCCGAGCCCGGCATCAGGCAGGTCAGCCTCCTGGCTAAAGAAAGCATAGAGAAAATCCGAGCCAAAGGCCTTGATGTCAGCTATGGAGATTTCGCGGAAAATCTCACAACCGAAGGCATTGATTTACCATCACTTCCCGTCGGAACACGGTTAAAAATCGGGAAAGAAGTTCTGCTGGAAATTTCGCAAATCGGCAAAATTTGCCATAACCGTTGCAATATATTTTACACAGTCGGCGATTGCGTCATGCCCAGGGAAGGAATTTTTGCCAAAGTGCTGATTGGCGGCGAAATAAAAGTGGGAGATTTGTTTCAGGTTGTTCCTGCACTGACGGAACAATTCAGAAAGAAATTGCGTAAGCAGCAAGCGATTCCGAGCAAATTGTAATTCCTTTAAATGTATTTTTTTCTCTTAGAGCAGCGGTAGGCATCGCCTACCATTTCCCTTACAATTAATCAGTATTGTTTTCATTCGCTTCTTGCCTTAATTTGCAATCAAAAAGAAATTCGCACGCATAACTTAAAGAGCAAAGAGAAATTAGAATAATTATAAAGAATGAGGTAGTTATGATTTATGTGCCAATAGTACTTTTTGCAATTGCTGCAGTGGGCGGTTTAACTCTGGTCATTATGAAATTCAGTGGTAAAGGCTTGCCTTGGCCAATTGTTATCGGGCATGGAATTTTTGCCGCATCAGGATTGATTGTTTTAATAATTTCGGTACCTATCAAAGTAATCATCAACCAAGGGAGGATATTTATGAATCCGAATACTAAGGATCAAGAGTGGCAACAGTTGAGGTCTCGCATAGAAAAATTTGTTGGCCATTTTCTCAAAGAGGATTTACTTGCTATTGAATGCAAAATGCGCATTGCCGGACTTCTGCAAGCGCCTCCGAAATATAGTGAAGAAAACGCCGAAGAAAAATCATAAAAATATTGGCAGAATGTTATCGATTAGTGTTTTGTTGACATCCTAACATACGGTTGCGCCAAAACCGTCTTTCACACTAACGACTTCGGTCTTGCCCGGTAAAACAGGTAAACAACCATGTTAGACAGTAATTAAAAAGGAGGATGAAAATGAAAAAATTTACAACGGTATTAATAGTTATTGGAGTAATAGTTTTGGGGATCAGTATAGCTATGGGTATGCATCATGCAATTAAAATTCAGAAAAAGGCTGGAATAGGAAAATATCTCACAGATACTGATGGTAAAACATTATACTGGTTTAAAAAAGATTGTTCCGGGGAAAGCGCGTGTGCTGGCGATTGTTTAGAAAAATGGCCCATATATTACAGGGAGACTGTTGCAGCGCCCAATGGCATAAAAAGGAAGAGTTTGGAACAATTACCAGAAAGGATGGGAAGAAACAGACAACTTTCAGGGGCTATCCTTTATATTACTGGAATAATGACAAAAAAGCAGGAGAAACAAACGGTCAGGGTGTGAATAATGTCTGGAGTGTAATTAACCCTGATAATTTTCCACCAAAATAGGGACAATACAAATAACACCAGCGGATGCAGAATAGGCATGGTCTAGTTTATAATCTGCATAATTTCAAATCTGATTAATTTAAGAAAGGAAGGCGTAAGAATGATTGGAGAAAAAATAAGAAACGCGATGAATGAACAAATTAAACACGAAATGGAATCGTTCTACATCTATCTATCGATGGCTGCATATTTCCATGGGCAGAATCTTGACGGCATGGCACACTGGATGCGATGTCAGGCGCATGAGGAAATGATCCACGCCATGAAGTTTTATGATCACATTATTGACCGGGGCGGTGTCGTAAAACTTTTGGATTTAAAACAAATCAAAACAACATGGAAAAAACCTCTTGAAACCTGGCTGGATGCCTATGAACATGAAAAGTTCATCACAGATAAGATTAAAAGTATAACAAAAATATCCCGTGAAGAAAACGACTACACTTCCGAACCCCTTCTTTCCTGGTTTTTAAAGGAACAGATCGAAGAAGAAAAAAGCACTGAGAAAGTATCCCGCGAACTGGCCATGGTAGAAAACTCCAAAGAGGGTATTTTGATGTTGGACAGGGAATCGGGTACACGTGTTTTTACGGCTGGATCGCCGCTTGATCCGGCAGCTTACAATATTGTTGCATAAAAATGTGAGACTGAAACAATCCGAAAACTCCACTGACAAACGCACTGGAGGGAGATAATAATCATGAAGTATACTATGAAGAAGAAAGATTATCTCCGGGTAGTTTTGATTTTAGCCATCTTTTTTTTAGCTTTGGGTGGCTGGCTGCTTCATCTGCGTATACATCCGATTGCCAAAGACGCGGAGAATTGGATACCGGCCGTTGCCGGATTTATCAGCGTGTTCGTCATTCCTGTCTTATTTATTTTTCGATCAACAATTTCTTTTGCGTATCTTCTCAATGGTATGACGGTAATCATCGGTACAATCACCATGACGCATTTTACAATTGAAAATCCACCGCAGATTTGGACGCTGAAGACAATCTTGCTCGGAACGCTATTTGCCGACATTATGATTCTCTGGGGGAAATTTGCATTAGGCAAAGCTCTGTTTGAAATGGATTCAGTGGTGAGTCAACCTGATGGTTCAAGGCGTACGGGCAGGTTTTTCCGTTTTCCGAACATGGGTTTTTGGTTTGTGCATGTTGTCACACTAACCGTAGTTTACATTATCGGTGACTATTTCTGGAAATAGAAGGAGGGCGGCATGAAATATTTTATGTTATTCCAGCCGGGCTGGTGGGAATTACATGTATTTGCAATTTTATTGCTCCTTTTGATCGGTCATTTGTAACCCCAGTAAATGTAAATGTTAATGGCAATGATCAAATATTATGGAAGCACTTTTTTATGAAGTGATAGTCGGATAATATTTAATATATCTAAACTGAACGGGAGGTTAAAATGAGTTTTAAAATAAAAGAAAATATTACATGGGTCGGCAAGATTGACTGGGAATTGCGCAAGTTTCATGGTGAAGAATATTCAACACATCGCGGCTCAAGTTATAATTCCTATCTGGTACAGGACGAGAAGACGGCCCTGATTGACACGGTATGGGGAAAGTATTCGAAAGAATTCGTACAAAATTTGGAAAAGAAAATCTCTTTGGATAAAATTGATTTTGTCATCGCCAATCATGCAGAATCGGATCACAGCGGCGCGCTGCCTGAACTCATGAGCCATATTCCCGACGTCCCGATATACTGCACGAAAAATGGCGTGAATTTTCTGAAAGGTCACTACCATCAGGATTGGAATTTTCAAGTTGTTAAAACCGGGGACAAACTCAGCCTCGGATCGAAGGATCTGATTTTTATTGAAGCCCAAATGTTGCATTGGCCGGACAGCATGATGGCTTACCTAACGAAAGATAATATTCTCTTTAGCAATGACGCCTTCGGACAGCACATAGCATCGGAGCTGATGTACAACGATTTGGTTGATCAGGCGGAACTGTTTCAGGAAGCCATTAAATACTATGCCAACATCCTGACGCCGTTCAGCGCTCTTGTCGATAAAAAAATAAAAGAAGTTTTGGCCTTAAAGGTTGCTGTGGACATGATCTGCCCGAGTCATGGGGTTATCTGGAGAAAAAACCCGCTGCAGATTGCTGAAAAATATCTGCAATGGGCCGGAAACTATGCCGAAAATCAAATTACGATAGCCTATGACAGCATGTGGGATGGAACACGTCGAATGGCCGAGGCCATTGCCCAAGGGATCACCCAAGAGGATCAAGCGGTTAACGTAAAATTATTCAATATCGCCAGGTCGGATAAAAATGACCTGATTACAGAAATATTCAAATCCAAAGCGGTGCTGATTGGCTCTCCGACTATCAACAAGGGCATTCTTTCCGCTGTAGCCGCTATCTTGGAAGAGATAAAGGGATTGAAGTTCATGAACAAGAAGGCGGCGGCATTCGGCTGTTACGGATGGAGCGGCGAGAGCATCAAAATCATATCGGATAAACTTGAAGAGAGCGGATTTCGACTACTGAATGATGGGATAAGGGAAAAATGGAACCCGGACAACCAAGCCCTTGACAACTGTATTTTTTTTGGAAAAGACATCGCATTAAATCTAAATGATTGACGGCGAGAGAACGATTGTAATCTGTCATGGTGTATATTCATGAGCATCGTCTATACCATTGGCCATTCAAATCGGCCCATTGAAAAATTTATTCAGATCCTTCAATCCTATAAAATTGTAACAGTCGTCGATGTACGAACCATTGTGGCGTCCAGGAACAACCCGCAGTATAATGAAAACGATCTGCGCAATAATTTAAGCAGGGAAAATATTGGCTACATACATTTGAAGGGACTTGGAGGACTGCGGCATACAACTAAAGCCTCCGTCAATACCGCCTGGGGAAATGCCTCCTTTCGTGGCTATGCCGATTACATGCAAACAACACAATTTAAGGAGAATCTTGATCAGCTTATCCACATGCACAAGGATAAACCAACAGCCATTATGTGCGCTGAAGCTTTTCCCTGGCGTTGTCACAGGTCTCTGATCGGTGATGCCCTGTTGATCCTGAACATTACAGTCATAGACATAATCAATGAAAAAAACAGCAAACCACATCTGCTAACGTCGTTTGCCAAAGTTGAAGGGCAAAGAATTATTTACCCCAAAGACAGCTTAACAGGAGGCCTATAGGTGAATATCATTGTTTGCATTAAGCAAGTGCCGGACACGACGAATGTTAAAATTAATCCGGAAACCAACACATTAATCCGTGAAGGCGTCTCCAGTATTATTAACCCCTTTGACATGTACGCTATTGAAGAAGGTCTTCGTCTTAAGGAAAAATTCGGGGGTAAAGTTACCGTCATTTCACTGGGGCCGCCACAATCTATTAACGCACTTAAAGAAGCTGTCGGGATGGGAACGGATGAGGCCGTCCAGCTTTCCGACCGCGCTTTTGCCGGTTCGGATTCCTGGGCAACAGCCTATACCCTGTCCCTGGCAATTAAAAAAATGGGCGAATTCGATATCATTCTTTGTGGCAAGCAGGCCATCGACGGTGATACCGGACAGGTTGGCCCAGGTCTTGCCAGCCAGCTCGGCATCACTCAACTCACCTATGTTTTTAAAATTGTCCGGTTGGATCCGGGAACAGGAACAATTGCAGTAGAACGCCTGTTGGAAGAAGGCCGGGAGATCGTAGAAGCCAAATTGCCTGCCCTGCTTACGGTGGTGAAGAATATCAATCAGCCACGCTCAACGTCGCTTTTTCACATTCGCCGTGCTTCCCAACTCATCATTCCCACCTGGACCGTTGCCGATTTACCCGGTGCAGATCCTTCAAGCCTGGGATTGAAAGGCAGTCCGACACAGGTGATAAAGATATTCAGCCCACCCAAACGTGAGGGCGCTTTGGACTTGATTAAAGCCGATGGCGCCGAAGAAGCCGCGGCAATACTGGCTGATAAAATTATCGCGGAAAAGATCCTATAAGGAGAGTCCATGCCGCTGTTAGATATCGACAAAGATAAATGCGTAGGTTGCGGAGCCTGTATTGATGCCTGCCCATTCGGAGCGCTAAGTCTTGTAGATGATATGGTTGTGGTCAACGATAAATGTACGGGCTGCGGTGCCTGCCTGCTTGCGTGTCCGATGCATGCGCTCAGTCTGCCGGATAAGCGTCCGAAGGAAGCTACAGCGAATCTGGCAGACTACAGCGGTGTGTGGGTTTGGGTGGAACAGTTTAATGGACAGACGGGCGACATTTCCATGGAAATGCTGGGTCAGGGCCGGAAGTTGGCTGACCAGCGCAAAGCCGCGCTCACCGCGTGCGTGCTGGGTCATCATGTGGAACACATTACCAAAGAAGCTATTTCTTTCGGAGCGGACCGTGTTTTTTGGGTGGATAATGAAAGCCTTGGCTCTTATACAACAGCTCCCTATGCGAGCACTTTGATAAATCTGATTCATGAGTATAAGCCGGAGATATTCCTGTTGGGCGCAAGTGCTCGTGGCCGCGATCTGGCCGGCTCGGTAGCCTCTCTTCTCCACACAGGCCTTACCGCTGATTGCACCGGCCTCGATATCGATCCGGAAAATGGCTTGTTAATGCAGACGCGTCCGGCCTTTGGCGGCAACATCATGGCTACAATCATTTGTCCTCATCATCGCCCGCAGATGGCCACTGTGCGATATCGTGTTTTCGAAAAGCCCGTTGCCGATTGTCACCGTCAGGGACAAGTAATTCCAGTCAAGGCTGCCATGAGCGCGGACCGGCTTACTGCTCACGTTGTTGATTCAATCCTGGAAAAAGATGAAGTTAATCTGGCTGATGCCCGCGTCATTGTGTCCGGGGGACATGGTGTGGGTGGGCCGGCTGGTTTCGAGACGCTTCGTAAATTGGCTGAAGTATTAGGCGGCGCAGTTGGATCATCTCGTTCTGCTGTGGATGCAGGATGGATATCTTATGCCCACCAGGTGGGACAGACCGGACGTACGGTGCGTCCCGATCTTTATATCGCGTGCGGAATTTCCGGCCAGATACAGCATCTGGCCGGCATGAAGACATCCAAGGTCATTGTTGCCATCAACACAAATCCGGAGGCGCCCATTTTCAATGTCGCTAATTACGGAATCGTGGGTGATTTGTTTCAGATTGTTCCGGCATTGACTAAACAATTCAAAAAGAGATTACATAAATGACAGCTGCTTCGGCAAAAAAGAATAGTGTTTCGTAATTATTCATTTTTTGGAAGTTGTAGGTTTATCCTACTACTAACCTACATATCAACCCGTATTGTAAACATTGAACTTATCCATAATATTACAAACAAATAATATTAAGGAGGAAAGTATGAAAAAGAACATTTTAATTATTTCATTAGTAGTGGCTGTAGCATTTTTCCTTGGCACCACTATATTGCATAGTCAAACCGGTAGAAGCGGCTATGGTTATGGCTATGGTATGGGCCCGGGAATGACGGGCGTTGGCTGGCTTGAAGTTCCGGCCAAATTACCCGCACCAAAAAACGCGGAATGGGTGCAGAAACTCAGGGAAATTCTGACGCTGGAAAAAGAATCGCTGGCACAGTATGAGGCCGATCAGGAAAAATTCAATGCCTACATGCCTTACATGATGGTCATCCCTCAGGAGGAGGATCACGTTGCATGGATCGGTCAACTATTTGCCGCCTATGGTCTGCCTGCCGATGGAAAGACGCCCCCTATTGTGGAGAACAAGACATTAACGGACGCTTATGAACTTAGCGTGAAATTGGAAAATGATTTATTGCCCCGCTATGAATGGCTCATTAAAAAGGCCGAGGATCGCGATACGGCGCAGGTGTTGAATGGCATATTCATTCAAAGCCGCTGGCACCTGGTCATGTTTGATCATGCCTTGCGCATGGGACATGGCTATGGATTCAGCAGAGGCTGGGGTATGGGACGCGGCATGATGGGCAGTCACGGCTACGGCATGGGGCCTGGCGTGATGGGAGACTATTATGGCGCTGGTCGTGGCCATGGAAGGCAATATCCGGCAAGAGGCAAAACCATAGATGCGAAGGAAGCCGCGGCCATGATGAATGACTATTTGAAGTCATCCAGAAACCCTAATTTGAAGTTGGGCAAGATAAAAGACGTGGGAAATACCTTTGAAGCAGAAATACTGACAAAGAAAAACGACCTTGTTGACAAGGTGCACATCGACAAACGCACGGGAGAAATCCGGTCTGCTTATTGAAAATATTCATTAGGGGGAAATAGGTGTTCAATTTTATTGTTTAAAGGAGGAAAACTCTCATGAAGAAATATTTATATATGGCTGCGGCATCTATCTCCGCATTATTAATAACGGGTTGTAACGAATATGATGGCCCGATGCGTGGTGGATGGAATCATATGATGGACTACGGTTACGGTTGCGGATTCGGAGGAATGTTTATGTGGATATTATTTGTTATTATCATTGGTATTATTGCATATTTTATTATTCAAAACTCTAAGACGAAAAGTGCAGGAGGGACAATGCAGGAAACGTCTTTGGATATTTTAAAGAAGCGTTATGCCAAAGGAGAAATCACAAAGGAAGAATATGAAAGAATGAAAAAAGATGTTGAATGAGTTTTCTCCATCGCAGGCAATGTGAAATTTAACCGGAGAAATTTAAACCCGGCTGAATCACGTGATGCGCTTTCATCTAATCTGGTCTGGGCTGTTAGCCACCCGCATAAAGGACAGGGATATGAGTATAAAAGTAAATACAGAAAAAGATCAGAAGATAGATCCCGTCTGTAATATGGTTGTGTCAAGCGATTCCCCATACCATTACTATTATGCAAACAAAGATTATTATTTCTGCGGCGAACACTGTTTGCACAAATTTAAAGACCATCCGGAACAATATATGAACAAAGAATCCCCGCCAGCTCTTAAAACACACGGCAAGTTAGCAATCTATACCTGTCCTATGCATCCTGAAATTAAACAGCAGGGACCCGGTAATTGTCCGAAATGTGGCATGTCTCCGGAGCCAGAAACTCTTATGCCGGCAGAGGGAAAGATAGAATATACCTGCCCGATGCATCCGGAAATCATCCGGGATAAGCCGGGAAGCTGTCCAAAATGCGGCATGGCATTGGAACCGAAAACCACATTGCTGACCAAAGAAGAGAGCAACCCGGAATATGATTACATGCGCAAACGTTTCATTGCAGGCGCCATCCTGACACTTCCTCTGCTGATTATTGCCATGCGTGACATGATTCCGGGCGGCAGGTTACTTGATACCCTGGCTACCGCCAGGACCTATGAATGGCTGGAACTCCTGCTCGCAACGCCGGTAGTCCTCTGGGCGGGATGGCCCTTCTTCGTTCGGGGTGTCCAGTCCGTCATCAACAGAAGTCTTAACATGTTTACCCTGATCGGCCTTGGGGTTTCGGTGGCCTACCTTTACAGCTTAATCGGCGTGTTGTTTCCCTATCTTTTCCCTGCGACGATGCGGACGGCAAAAGGCGCTGTTGGGGTTTATTTTGAGGCCGCGAGTGTCATCGTTGTCTTGATATTGCTGGGTCAGGTGCTGGAACTGCGGGCCAGAAGCCGGACCGGTACAGCTATAAAGAAAATGTTGGGTCTGACGCCGAAGACTGCCCGAAAAATAGACACTAAGGGGAATGAAAGCGATATTCCTTTGGCGCATGTCATAAAGGGCGATCGTTTGCGCGTCCGGCCGGGAGAAAAGATTCCCGTGGATGGCATCGTTCTGGAAGGATTGAGCAGCGTCGATGAATCAATGATCTCGGGCGAACCGATACCGGTTCAGAAACACGTCGGGGACAAACTAATCGGTGCTACGGTCAACGGCACCGGGTCATTGATCATGGAGGCCCGGAAGGTAGGCGCTGAAACCGTTCTGTCGCAAATAGTCAAAATGGTGGCCGAGGCCCAGCGAAGCCGGGCGCCCATTCAGAAGCTGGCCGATGTTGTCGCCGGATATTTTGTGCCGCTAGTGATTGCCATCGCACTGATTGCCTTTGTCATCTGGTACTTTTTTGGTCCTGAGCCCCGCTTAGCCCATGCGTTGATTGCCGCTGTCTCCGTGTTGATCATTGCCTGTCCCTGTGCTTTGGGTCTGGCAACACCGATGTCGATTATGGTCGCAACAGGGAAAGGAGCAACTATGGGGGTCTTGTTTAAGAATGCCGAGGCAATCGAGACCCTGAGGAAAGTGACGACGCTCGTGGTTGACAAAACCGGAACGCTCACCGAGGGTAAGCCGAAACTAATGGAGGTTGTCGCGGTTGCGGGCATGGATAAAGACAAAGTATTGTTACTGGCGGCTTCGCTTGAGAAAGGCAGCGAACACCCATTGGCGGCAGCCATTATCGAAGGGGCTGTCCATCAAGGGATCCACCTGACCGATACAAGTAATTTTGTCTCCCATACAGGCCTTGGTGTTTCCGGCGAAATTGACGGCAAAAAGGTATTGCTTGGCAACAGTTCGCTGTTGGAAGAGTTCAAGATTGACGCCGGTCCTTTGGCTGAGCGCGCCCGGACTATAAGGTCCGAAGGACAGACGGTCATGTTTGTGGGAGTTGGCGGCGAAATTGCTGGAATGCTGGCGGTTGCCGATCCCATCAAAGAGACCACACCCGAGGCAATCAAACAACTGCACGCCGCCGGCATGCGGATTGTGATGTTGACCGGTGATAATAAGATAACAGCAGAGGCTGTTGCGAAAAAGCTTAATCTGGATGAAGTGGCAGCCGAGGTTCTGCCGGATCAAAAGGCAACGGCGATTAAAAAGTTTCAGCGGGGCGGGCATGTTGTCGCCATGGCCGGTGACGGGATCAATGATGCCCCCGCTCTGGCTCAGGCACAAGTGGGTATCGCTATGGGAACGGGCACTGATGTTGCCATGGAGAGCGCCGGTGTTACCCTGGTAAAGGGCGACCTCACCGGCATCGTCCGCGCGAGGCGTTTGAGCAGCGCCACAATAGCCAATATCAAGCAAAACCTGTTCTTTGCTTTCATTTACAATATTCTCGGCGTGCCGATCGCGGCGGGCATCCTCTACCCCAACTTTGGCATTCTTCTCAGCCCGATGATTGCTGCGGCGGCGATGAGCCTTTCCTCCGTTTCCGTGGTCGGAAATGCCCTCAGGCTGAGGAGAATAAAGATATAAGACAAAGTGAAATTATTACGGGGGCGAACGGATCATCCCCTCCACCTTTATCTTAAGGAGGTTTTTATATGAAGCGCATTGCCGCGCCCATGGTTGGCGGTGTAATAACCTCGACCATTCTCGAGTTGATTATTTATCCGGCAATTTATATGATCTGGCTGAAAGATGCCGCCGGCAAAGACGTCAGGAGCGCCGTCATGACGGTAGACTACAACAGGCACACAATGTTGTGGATGTTTGCAAAGAAGTACATTCATGGGCTCAGCCGCATGAAAACAATTACCATGCAATCCTGGCGATTCCCGCGAAGGGATCGTGGAATGTCACGATAAATATTACTCATAATGGGAAGAAGGTATCCACTCGGTTCAAGATAGATGCGAAATAGTAGGTTTGTCCTACCGCTAACCTATGTATCAACCCTCATTGTAACTTTAACTAAAAGATATATTCTATAATCAAAAAAAAGGAGGACATTAATTATGTTCGCACCAAAAAAGATTTTAGTACCAACGGATTTTTCAGCTTATGCCGATAACGCTTTAAGACAGGCGATAGACATTGCCAAACAAAACAAGGCCAAGATTTATCTCCTTCATGTGATTGATGACGGATTCCAGCAATGTGCTGTTGATTACTGTCTGAATGAAGGAGATGTTCAGAAAATTCTGAAGGACAGTATAAAAAACGCAAAAGACAGATTACAGCAGGAAGCCAAGAAAGTTACTGACAACAATTCCAGCATTGAAATTGTTTATGATGCGAGAAGAGGCATTTCTTACGAAGAGATACTCAAAGAGCAGGAAGAAAAAGGCATCGATCTGATCGTCATCGCTTCGCACGGCAAAACAGGCATTTTGAAAAATATGTTAGGCGGCGTTGTGGATAAAGTTATGAAAAGATCTAAATGCCAGGTGTTGCTGGTCAGGAGCTAATCTTTGGTTATGCCAATTCTAGATCAAATGGCTCTTTAATTTGGCAAAATCAATCGGCTCCCGGATAGATAACATAACAGGACAGAAGATATTGATAGGCTCAAACCAACTTCTCTTCACAGATATGTCCCGAATTGGAAGTTCAGCGATTAACGACCCCAGACATTGCGACTGATCTGCATCAGTTCCATGGAGTCGGAATGTGAGGAATATTAATCATGAAAAAAGAATTGACAATTATCGGCGTTATTCCCCAATACCCGAAGCATTCACAAAACAATATATACGCGAAGATAAAAATGCCTCCGGTGGGGATTTTATCTGTCTTGAGCCAGATTAATCATCATTCGTATTGCAGAGAAATATACGCGATTGATGAAAACAATTACGGCGGACCTCTCAATAATATGGGTCTGCCTGATCATTCCTTTTTGCAGGACAGACAACCGGCGCAACTGGCGCTCTTCTACGGCGGCATGAGCAACTCGATTCCGCGCATGTTTTCGGTAGCCCGTCAATACAAGGGTTTTGGCGCCGTCACGATTGCCGGCGGCAGCCATGTGGATGCTCTGCCGCAGGAAGCGCTTTCTTCCGGCATTGATATAGTAGTTCATGGTGAAGGGGAAAAGACCATCACGGAATTGCTGACTGTATTGGTCATAGAAAACGGCAGTGTTGCCGTGAACCGGAGCAAATTGTCCAACATCGCGGGGATTAGTTTTCTTGATGAAAACGGAGATCATGTATTTACCGGCAGGCGCCAGCCGATCAACGATCTGAATGAATTGGCCGATACGGACTTGACGCTGGTTAAATTCCTGAAAAAGAGATGGAGCGCCATACCTATTAATCGAGGGCGCGGCTGCAACTGGAATTGCGAATTCTGTGTAGTGAACAGGCAATATGGACGTTATAAATCCGCGTCGGTTCAGAAAGCCTTGCGACAGGTAATCAAATATTCTGATCTGGGATACAAGGATTTCTTCTTCACCGATGATAATTTTGCCCAGAATCCGGACGAAACCATTGATCTATGCAGGGCGATTGGTGATTATAAAAGAAAATTCCGAAAAAAAATCGAAATCACAGTCCAAGTGCGCACCGAAGTGGCGGAAAACGACGAGTTGATCGAGGCCATGCGCTGGGCAGGCGTCAGCATGCTGGCTATCGGCTACGAAAGTCCGATCAACGAAGAATTGCGGGTAATGCGCAAAGGCGTGACCGTAGAAAAATTGATTGCCCGCTCCCAAAAACTCTCCAATTATTTTTATCTGCACGGCATGTTCATTTTTGGCTACCCCGCAAACAAGATTACACGGGAAAGTGCTTCTTTCACGATCAGAGAGCGGGCTGAATGTTTTAAAAAGTTTTTCAAGAAATCGGGGATAGACACGATCCAACTACTCAATGCCGTTCCCTTGCCCGGTTCCGAACTCAGAGCGCGGCTGGAAAGCGAAGGACGCCTCCTGCCTCTTTCCATGGTGGGCTGGGATAAATATGACGGGCTGTTTCTTTGCTACGATCCGAGACCGGAAGGGCTGGAACCCGATGATCTGCAAAATACACCGAAGGTGCTGATGAAAAAAACATACATCGGGGGATTCATTAGCCGGATATTAAATTACGGCAACTGGCTCAACTGGGTTTATATTGCCACCATCGGCTTCCCCATCCAGTTCATCGTTTTTTATTTCCGTTGGTTTTTACGTTATTTGCTGGAAAAGCGGAAGATTAGAAATACGCAGCGCCGTGATCTTCCGATGCGCACTATTTTTACCGTCCCGCTGGCTAACGCCTGGAGAGACATTAAACGGATATGGAGAAATCTGTTTATTAAGACATACGCGGGCGCAATCGTGAAGCGATGGCTTAAAGAATATCAAAACAGCGGATACATCAACACACTAAGGCAACTATAAGTTTCAGGAATCAGATCTCGGTTTTACAACGTTTTTAATGTCTTCACCGAAATAATGAGACTGAAAAAGAAGAAAAGAAAGGAGGTAGAGAAAGAACCTAATAAAGCGTATTCTTGTTGTCGGCTGGTTGACCAAATATTGTGAAAAAACGATACAAATTGGCGTTTCGCCATCCTGAAAATATGGAGCTGAACTTTCCGTTGTTCACGTTATGGATACAAAATTGCTTCAGGGAAGGAGTGAACCCATGGTGTCCGTTGAACAGGAGCACAAAAGGGATATGGAAAAGCGTAGAGCAGAACTGCATAAAATTATAGGCGCGGAGAAAGAGAAAGGACTGAACATTAAAGAATTTGTCAAAGAAGGCAACCCTTCCGACGTTATCCTGAAACTTATAAAAGAAATTAATTATGATCTGCTTATTCTCCGCATGCATGAACAAAACCCTTTGGAGCGAATGCTTGTCGGGGGAGGCAATGATGAAATCATTAGAGCAAAACCCTGCTCGATATTTCTTGTAAAACAACAAAAATGAAAAAGTAAGGCCGGTATGAAAAATCCTCTCCCCAAGAAGAACAAGCATATTCTCTTTGCAGCATTAACGATATTTTTTTCAGCATCCGCCTTCATTATTATCCGGGGATATTTTATTTATCAAAACCAGAAAAAAGACATTATTAATGCCGCCGGTCAGCAGCTTACTGCAATTGCCGAGCTGAAAGTATGGGAAATCAATAATTGGCGCAATGAACGTATCGGTGACGCAAGCGTAATCTATAAAAATAATGAATTTGCGTCCGATGTAATGCAATATTTCAGCAATCCTTCATCTCCGGGGGTAAAGAATAATATATTGTCATTACTTTCTGCAATACAAAAATCATACCAATATAAAAGCGTATTACTTCTTGATACCAACAAAAAAATCCGATTGGCCTTAGGTGATTATCATATTGATTATGGCACGATTCATTCTCGTGCCATCAATGAAGCAGTCGAGAAATACGATATCGTAATTAACGATTTCCACATAAATGAAAGAAACAGCGATATTCATCTGTCCCTGATTATTCCCATCGTGATCATTCAAAAATCCGGCGTAAAACACATTGGCACGGTCATGATTATTATGGATCCCCACATGTGCCTGTGCCCGACGATTAAATTATGGCCTGTGCCCAGTGACACGGGCGAGGCGCTGCTTGTGCAGCGTGAAGGTAACGATGTCGTGTTTCTTAACGAGTTGCGTCACATCAAGAATATGCCTTTAATGATGAAATATCCGTTGACGGAATTATCCCTGCCTGCCGTCAAAGCGGTGTTGGGCTGGCAAGGCGTCGTTTACGGGACAGATTACCGTAAAAAAAATGTTCTGGCCGCAGTTAAAGCAGTGCCGGATACCGCATGGTTCCTTGTTGCCAAAGTCGATACTGAAGAAATATATGCGCCCATAGCGATGCGTTTTTGGATAATCGTATTTTTTATCATAATTAACATATTGGTTCTTGGAGTTATTGTCGCCTATATCTGGCGTTATCAGCAGATGAAATATTATCGCGAACAATATGAATTGGAAGATAAAAGAGTTTTTTTATATGCCCGAAGTCTCATTGAAGCGAGTCTCGATCCTCTGGTGACCATCAGCCCCGCAGGAAAAATTACGGATGTCAACGAATCGACGGAATTAATAACAGGCCGATCCAGAAAAGAACTTATCGGCAGTAATTTTTCCAATTATTTTACCCAGCCGGAAAAAGCCGACGAGGGATATAAGCTGATGTTTGAAAAAGGCATTGTCCGGGATTATCCCCTATCCATCCGCAATGCTTCCGGCCAGGTTACTGAAGTATTATACAATGCCTCTTTATATAAAAACGAGGCTGGAGAAGTGCAGGGCATTTTTGCTGCGGCCCGGGATATAACAGAATTAAGACGTATAGAGAAAGAGTTGAAGACAGCACATAACGAATTAGAATTACGAGTAAAAGAAAGAACAAACGAATTACAGAGAGCTAATGAAGCTCTGCAATCCGAAATAACTGAACGTAAAGAAGTTGAAAAGTTAATTGAGCTACGCACAAGACTGTTGGAAGTGACGAATAAAGAGCTGGAAAGTTTCAGCTACTCGGTTTCTCACGATTTGCGTGCTCCGCTGCGAGCCATTGACGGATACACGAGGATGATTCTTCGCGATCAGATAGACAAGCTTACTGATGATGCCAAACGTAAATTTGATTTGATTAGAAGCAATACTCAAATTATGGGTAAGCTAATCGATGATTTGCTTACCCTTTCCCGCCTGGGACGGTTGGAACTTAATATGTCGACGCTTGATATGGAAAGTTTAGTCAATGACATCTGGATGGAGTTGCAGATTATTAATCCCGATAGAAAGATTAATTTGAAAATAAAAAATATTCCGCCGGGATGGGGTGATCGTACACTCATCAAACAAGTGTATTCTAATCTTTTATCGAATGCTGTAAAATATACGAAATTTATAGATCAAGCCTATGTAGAAACCGGTGGATGCACGGAAGATGGTGAAAATATCTACTATGTAAAGGATAATGGGGTTGGTTTTGATATGGAGTATTATGATAAGTTGTATGGAGTATTTCAGCGTTTGCACAGCGCTGATGATTATGAAGGTACCGGGGTAGGTTTGGCTATCGTTCAGCGTATCATCCATCGTCATAGCGGTCGTGTTTGGGCTAACGGAAAGATAGATAAAGGCGCAACATTTTATTTTATGCTGCCTCAAAAGGATTGATCAATATGGATTCCCCTGAGATAATAATCATTGAAGATAATTATCATGATGTTGAAATGATTTCGGATGCTCTTCATGAGTTAAGAATCAACAAAAAAGTATGTGTTTTGCGAGATGGCGTAGAGGCGACAAAGTACTTTTTTAATTCCGCAGGCGGATTAAATTTAAATATCAACGCTTTGCCAAAACTGATTCTGTTGGATCTGAAATTACCCAAGATAAGCGGTCTGGAAGTATTAAAGGCATTAAAAATAAATAAAGAAACCAGGTCTCTGCCGGTCGTTATTTTTACTTCATCGGATGAATCGAGTGACCGGATTAGTAGTTACAATCTTGGCGCCAACAGCTATCTGGTAAAACCATTGGATGCCGATGAATATTTCGCCTATATCAGAGATATTATTAATTACTGGATCGGGATGAATGCCACAGCGCAGTAAACCCCGTTAGAAAGTCTTCGACTTTCCGACGGGTAGGCTCACCCGTGGCATTAATACCCGTGTTCGCTGAAAAAGGAGGCGCCATCATACCCGCTGCAGGTAGCGGGGCTTTCTAACGGGGTAAAGAGTTCATCACAGGGAGGTACTTGGCAATGAGCGATAAATTAAACATTTTAATTCTGGAAGATATGGCCGCCGATGCTGAATTAATGGAAGATGAATTAAAACAGGCCGGATTTAAATTTGAATCCAAACGGGTTGCCGGCAGGTCTGCGTTTATCAAAGAACTGGAAGAATTTTCGCCGGATTTGATTCTTGCCGATTATTCTCTTCCCGGTTTTGGTGGCATGGCGGCGCTGAAAATAGTCGTGGATAAATCTATCGATGTCCCTTTTATATTTGTTTCCGGAGCATTAGGCGAGGAATTGGCTATTGAATTGTTGAAAAAGGGGGCGACAGATTACGTCTTGAAAAATAAACTCTCCCGGCTTGTACCTTCAGTCAAACGCGCCCTTAATGAATTAGCCGAACGCAATGAGCGGAAAAAAGCGGAGAATGAATTACGCCTGAAATCAAAGAGCCTGGCAGAAGCCAATACGGCATTAAAGGTGTTGTTGCAGCACAGGGATGAAGACAGACAGGCGTTGGAAGAAAAGGTTATTACCAATGTAAAAAAACTCGCCCTCCCCTATATAGAAAAACTGAAAACGCTAAAATTAAATGAAAGTCAGTTGTCTTGTGTATGTATTATAGAAGATCATCTTAAAGATATCATCTCGCCATTTCTGCGTAATCTGACAATAGAACATTTGGACTTCACACCGCGAGAGATTCAAATTACATCATTGGTCAAAGAAGGCAAAACGACAAAAGAGATTACCGAATTATTAAATATATCGGCAACCGCTGTTGATTTTCACAGAAAGAATATCCGGATGAAACTGGGCATCAAAAATAAAAAGACCAATCTCCGTTCGTTTCTTCTTTCCATGCCGTCAAAAATTGATTAATCATGTCGTTCATATGGTGATCTCTTCGACGACCCATTGGTAGTATTAACCTGCCAATCTGCATTTAGTTAACCACCATTGTTTCTTAAATTAAAATTTGTAAACTATACGTAGGCAAATGAATTACTGCCAAGAAAGCAGACAAACTAATGGTAAGGAGGCAAGTGATGAAAAAAAGTATATTTAGGTCAATATTTTTGCAGGCCGTTTTTTCATTGTTTTATTTTTGTGTTTCAGTCCACAAATTTCTTATGCAACTGCGCCGAAATCTGTAAACCTGATCTATGATATGAAAACGCAAACACTGTCTGTATCAATAGATCACTACACTTTATCCGCAGGTATGCATTATATTGAATCCGTTGAAATCAAGAAAAACGGAGTGATTATCAGTAAAAATGAGTATAAAATTCAACCTACAGGTTCGATTTTTACCTATAATTATTTAATTAAGGCTGTAAAAGGAGATGTTTTTGAAGTTACGGCGACCGGCAACCTATGGGGCCATACAACTTCAACATTCACTGTACCATAAATTAAACTTTTACTTTTTAAATCAGACGTTAAACATTGTCATGAATTTTTTTATCAAATCAATGAGGAAAAACGTGAATGGACACGTGTAAAGGCCCCAATCTGCGTAATCAAAGCGAATTGTGCGAGGGAGTCTTTGCCCGGCTTTCGGAGCGTTCACCCCTGGCAGCAGTAACCACCTTACAATGCCTGCGTCGTGATGAACACAGAGACCTGGCCGATGTTTATGAATCCGACCTGTCGGTTGCCCGCTTTCTCATGACCCAACACGATTTCCGTGAAGGCGTACGCGCGCGGCTTATCGACAAGGATGACCAACCGCACTGGGACCCTGAAAGTTTCGAAGAAGCCACTCGGTTGCTCGAGACTAAAACCATCATAGGCCAATCATAACAATTTAACTGTTTCTCTTTTTCCGGCGTTGTTCCGGTACAATGTCGATAGGAACGCTGTTAAGCGTGAAGAAGAACGTCGCTCCTTTATCCACTTCTCCTTCTGCCCAGACCCGTCCGCCATGCCTGCTCACGATCCGCTGGACAATCGCGAGTCCTATGCCTGTTCCTTCATATTCCTCATTGCTATGGAGCCGCTGAAAGACGCCGAAGAGTTTATCGCAATGTTCCATATCAAATCCGGCTCCGTTATCCTTAATACAATAGACAGTCTTGCCGGTATCTTTGTAACTGCTCATTTCGATGATACCTTGTTTTTTATTCTTTGTAAATTTAACGGCATTGGAGAAAAGATTGAACAGTACCTGTCTGATCAGAGTATGGTCTCCATATCCGAGTGGTATTTTTTTGATCTTGAAAATGAGCTTGCGTTCCTTATTGGCCTCCCGTATTTCATCCCATACTTCCCGGGCAAGTTTGTCCATATCAATTACGGAAATACTCATACTGGTTTTTTGCACTCTGGAGAAAGAAAGAAGAACCTCGATCAGAACTCCCATGAGCTTGATATTGTCTCTAATCAGGTTGAATTGATGCCTTGTTTTCTCGTCAAATTTATCTCCCTCTTGTCTCTGGATTATCCGGGAAAAACCATTGATGGCCCGAAGGGGCGCGCGAAGGTCATGGGAGATAGAGTAGCTGAAACTTTCGAGTTCGCTGTTGATTTCTTCAAGCCGGGCTTTGCGCTCCTGCAGCTGTGCCGCCTGTTTTGCCAATTGATCTTCCGCGGTCTTGCGCTCAGTGATATCCACACCCGTACCAATAATGTAAGCTATTTCGCCCTGGGGACGTACGATGGCCGTGTTGGCCCACGCAATAAGACGGCGTGAACCGTCTTTAGCCACCCAGTGGTTCTCATGCTGGTTCGGGAAGTCTCCTGCGCGCAGCGCCTCCCAAACCTGGTGGACACCCGCTAGTTCATCCTTGGGAATCAGGAACTCCCAGAAGACTCGCCCCAGCACTTCGGCTTCGGCATATCCGGTGAGTATTTCGCAGGTTCTGTTAAATCGTGTGATGCGCCCTGCCTTGTCCAGCACTACCACCGCAGCTCCGGCCGTATCCAGCACGGCCGTCGTGAAATCGCGTTCCGCCCGCAGCTCTCCCTCGACTTTTACGCGAGCGATTTGCCACCTGATCGCCATAATACCGTGAGAAAGATCATTAGCCAATTCGGCAAGCAGTTTTACCTCGTCTTCCACAAAGGAATCAGGTTCTGTTGAATAGATAGTCAATGCGCCGAATACCTTGTCGCCGGTCTTTAACGGTAAGACGATTGACGACTTATACCCTCGTTTGATCGCCTCTTTCCTCCAGGGTTCGAACCGGGGATCTGTAAGCATATTTGTGCATGTAGCCGGTTTTCCCGTACGGATAGCCGTGCCTGTCGGTCCTTGCCCCCGTTCAGTATCCGCCCAGGTTATCTTCAATGCGCTGATATATCCTTCTTCAAAGCCACTGAAGGCGACGGGACGGACAGTTTTATTTTCATCATCATCAGCAAAGCCGATCCATACCATAGAGTAACCGCAGTCCTCGACAATAATTTTGCATATCTCTTCCATATAGGCGTATTCGTCAGTGGCGCGCATCATAACCTGATTGCTCTTATTTATCGCCCGAAGTGTCCGGTTAAAGTTTTCTTGTTGCGTCTCCATTCTCTTGCGTTCGGTGATATCGCGAATGTTGCACTGGATTACTTTATTATGGTCCACAAGGTAAACATTACTGACAACCTCCACGGCAACAGACCGCCCATCACGTGTTTCCAGGGGCAAATCCTCATAACGGTTGTATTCTTTATCTTGCAGGGTCTTGAAAGCCTCCCTGGATGCGGCAATGTCCTTGAATGCACCGAGCTCCCAGATAAATTTCCCGTATAATTCCTCATAAGAATAACCGAGTAACTTCAACAGGAAAGGATTGACATCAATAACTTTGCCGGTATCGACATTGAGAATCAAAATACCGTCTTTGGCTGATTCAAAGAGCCGTCGGTAGCGCGTTTCGGAATCATGTAATTCCTTCTCGGCTTGTTTGCGTTCGGTGATATCACGAATCATTACCTGCATGGCCGGTTTTCCATCATAGGTAATCAGCCCTCCGATAGATTCAACCGGAATGACCTGCCCATCCAGACGCAGCAGCTTGGTTTCCCGCAGTGGAAGCCTCTCTCCGGCCGCTCCCTGCTTCATGTGTGCGGCAATTATTGCACGTTCATCCTCGGGGATGAGATCAAGGATTGTCTTCTCCCGGAGTTGATCAATTGATTGGGCACCATACAATCGCAGCGCCGCGGGATTGGCATAAAGGAATTGTCTGTCGCTGTGCACTATTACAGCTTCAGGCGACGACTGAACAAGTTCGCGGTAGCGTTCCTCGCTCTCGTGCAGCGACTCTTCGGCTTTTTTGTTGCCTGTGATGTCCAAGCAGATACCGATCATTCGGACGGGCCGGCCCTGGCTGTCGTATTTGCCTTCGCCAATTGCATTTATCCAACGTATTTGACCGTCCGGCAGCACAATACGGTATTCGCTTTTCAGTGTTGTCTTATGAAGCAATGCCTCATCAATCCGGCGGCTTGCCACTTCAGCGTCCTCGGGATGTATGATGCTCTTCCACGACTTGAAGGATGCGGTGTTTTCCCGCGGATCCAGCCCGAAAAGCTTAAACATCTGGGTTGACCATTCGATATGGCCGGAAACAACATCCCAGTCCCATGTGCCTACTTCGGCGGCTTGCTGCGCCATTTCAAAACGCTCGGTTATCTGCCTTAGCTTTTCTTCCGATCTGATACGGACCATGGCTATGGCAACTTGATCGGCAACGGCTTTCATCATAGCCAGATCATCCGCACTGAAATTAGTCCGGTTACGGGTGCCGAAGGATAACGTGCCCAGCACACGTTTCTGATCTAAGAGCGGATGACAGGCATAGGCTTTGATCCCGAACGACTTTATCAGCTCCGTCCGCACATCGGGCGTTGCCGGTATATTTTCTGCAACAATTTTAAAACCGTCCCGCGCAACACAGCCGCATACAGCCACGCCATAGTCCAGCCACTCGATTTCATGCGCCGTCTCAGGCGCAATACCCGCGTAGGCGTTGAGGTGCAGCCGTCGTACCGAATCGTCGACAATAAAGTTAAAAAAGACGTCGCAATCAAGGAATTTCATCACTTTCCCGCACAGTTCTTCCACAAGTTGCCGCGGTTTATCGCTCTCCAGCAGTTGACTTGCGGTGTATGATAATATCTCCAGTTGTTCATTGTATTTGAGCAAGGATGCTTCTATCCGGCTGCGATGCTCTAGTTGTTTTTTAAGCTCCGCCGTTCTCTCCTCTATTTGGCTTTCCAGGTTTCTATGCGCTTCACGCAATTCCTCTTCAGCCTTTTTGCGCGCCTTCTGTTCCTGGGCTTCCGCAAGGGCTCTTTGGACAGCCGGCACCAGCCTCTGCTGGAGCAGGCTTTTCAGAACGTAATCCTTTGCCCCTTGGGTGAGAATTTCAATGGCACGATCTTCACCGACGGCGCCGGTTACCAGGATAAAAGGAGTATCAGGGCGCCTTTTTTTTACCTCGGCAAGCGCTAAGGCTCCATTATATCCGGAAAGGTCATAGTCGGAAAGGATGATGTCGGGAGAAAAAGCCTGCAATTCGTGAATAAAATCATTTTTAGTCATTACCACTTTTGCAGTGAAGTCCAGATCTGCTTCCCGGAGCTCAAACTGCACCAATTCTGCATCAGCAGGCTTATCTTCCAAAATGAGTATGCGTAGAGATCCAGTCACAATCTAATCTCCCGAGAGAATAGTTTAAATGTATTACTCTTTATAATATCTCATATTTCGGAGAATGCAGCAAGTGCGGTTTATAACAGTGACGGCAACAAACTTCTGCTCGGGAAATTCTCAAACTATCGGGCCAAATCAAAAATACTGGACATTGGCTGAGCTATATAGGGTTTCGAGAACTGGTACCTTGCTGACATTGAGTATATTTGACGACAGAAGTCTTTCATACATGATAATTTGAAACAAAAGAATTATGAAGGAAAAAACGGAAAGGCAATTATTAAAAATTTTATGGTTCACGGAGTGTCTTATAGTGAAACCGACTATGGGCCTAAGATGTTCGCTGTTTTGAGATTTGATGTTGCAAAGAAAATCAGTCCTTCATTTATGAATTTCTGAAAATGGTAAAGGATAATTAATCCAATGTCACAACTAAACGGCC
This sequence comes from Smithella sp. M82, assembly GCA_001683985.1. Taxonomy (GTDB): domain Bacteria; phylum Desulfobacterota; class Syntrophia; order Syntrophales; family Smithellaceae; genus Smithella. Next base: position 3,251 of record MAEO01000088.1, on the reverse strand, counting down.
TGTTGCCCAAATAAGTTTTGCAAAGATTATAAAGAGCGGATATAAAAATAGCAACAAATTCTTGGAGAGAAACTGCCATGATGGGCTACCAACCTGATGCACAGCCGAAACTCTTTTATCATTCATTTAATCTTGATGATCGTATTCCAGCTATTTCCGTTTTAAGGAAGATTCGAAAAAACATTGATTTTGAATTTATCTATCAGGAGGTCAAAGACTGTTACGGCGGGAAAGGGAATGTTTCCGTACCACCTCCCGTGATACTTAAGATGATGCTCCTTTTGATTTTATACAATGTTCGGTCCGAGCGAGAGTTGATGAATACCCTGCCAATGCGATTGGACTGGCTGTGGTTTTTAGACTATGACCTCGACAGTGAAAGAACCATAGCGTATTGAGCAAAGCACGCAACCGCTGGGGCGTGGAAGCCTTCCAGCGCTTCTTCGAGCGGATCGTCCGGCAATGCGCTGAAGCGGGACTGGTGGACGGCTCTAAGCTATTTATGGATTCCAGTCTGGTGGATGCCGATGCCTCCAACAATTCTGTTGTCAATGTCAACAAAGAGACATTAAAAATCCACCTCGTCAGAAGTTATAATGAACTCGAATGCCGATTGGAAGAGAAAGATAATCCCGAAGAAGATCATGAGCCGAAATCCGGCGTTGCTAATCGCAACCATATCTCCACCACCGATCCCGATGCTTCTGTAACCAGCCAGGGAGCCGGTAAACCGAAGCTACAATACAAGACGCACAGAAGCGTCGATGCCAAAGCGGAAATCATCACGGCGACAGAAGTAACACCGGGCGAAGTCAACGAAGCCCATTTGCTTTCAACCCTTTTGGCCATGCACCAAGACAATACGCAGACAACAGCGGATACGGCAGTCGCCGATACGAAGTATGGGACAGTAGAAAATTATCTCGCCTGCTGCGATCTGGGCGTCAATGCTCATATTCCCGATCTGAAAAGAAGCCGGCAAGAAAGAGAAAGCCGTCGAGGCATCTTTGCCGAGGAAGTGTTTCAGTATGATCCCGAAACAGATTCTTACCTGTGTCCTGCCGGTAATCATTTAAAGAAAAGGAATTACAATCCGAAACGGGATGCTTACGAGTATAAATGTTCAGCCAAGGTCTGCCTTGCCTGCCATCTAGTCAATCAGTGCACCGCATCAAAAAGTGGTCGATCGCTTAAAAGGCATCGCCGTCAGGAAGAGTTGGACAAAATGCGAAACGCTGCGCAATCGCCGGCATCCAGAAAAGACATCCATACACGTCAGCATCTCATGGAACGTTCGTTTGCCCGTGCAACACGATACGGTTTCAAGCGGGCGCGTTGGCGAAGACTTTGGCGGGTTCGTATTCAGGAATACCTCACATCCGCCATACAGAATATCATGACGCTTTTGTCCTATGGTAAAGAGCGGGGCATAGCAAAGGGATTTACGTTACCCTTCGCTCAGAAGCTATCATTGGGCTTACATTTTTTGTTTGTGAATATCCATAATGCTATTTACAGCTTTGGCAAAAAATCATTGTTCGCTATGTGCGGATATGGGCGTTCTACGCCGGTAAGATTCTGAAAAAGTGATTTGGACAACAGGCCGTTTAGTCATCAGCGAATCAAGGCAGGCGGGTTCGAATTACTACCACAGTCGGGTGATGATCTTTGAAGAGCATCTGGAAGCATTCGCCGAAGGTTTTCAAAAAGCCCTTCGGTTTTTGGGTGTAAGGGCCAAAGCGTATAAGCTTGAGGATGTAAGGCAAACGCATCCAAAAGCATACGAACGATGGACACTTGACGAAGATGATCAATTGAAAGTCAAGTATCAGGAAGGGGTTAGCGTAAGCGAATTGTCGACTTATTTCCAGAGACAGCCGAATGCAATTCGTTCTCGGTTGGCGAAGTTAGGTTTATTGTCGGTGAACGACAAAGCCGAACAATGAAAAAGTAGATTGCAGGAATTGGACAGCGTCTAACAAGCGCATACACCCGACAGGCTTCGCCTCGCTCCGTTCGGCTAGCCGGCGGGTGATGCAAAAGTCGTTAGCACTGATATTTTGAGGAGGAAATTATGGCTAAATTTGGTCGTGGATTAAACAGAGAAGTTGTCGCGGAAGTTAATTCAGGAACAATAACAGAGCCATTCAGTGTCGCTGATGTTAGAAAAATGATTCAGCGAAAAGCATGGAAGCCTGCGCCAACTGATAAATTCGTAGATTCTTGCCTTGCTGATGCCGCTAGTGAGAACCACAGCCTGACCTATAAGAAATATTTTGAGTCCATAGGTGGAGGCAACTATAGAGTTCGTGGGGCTTACAAGGGAAAGAAGTGGCGGTAAGATTTGGTGCTAAAACAGAATCAAGGCGACAGGGAATAACAATCGTGTTCTTTTCAAAAGCTTGTACCCCTGTGCCTCATTCTGACGTTGGGACGGAAAGATGAGATGACAAAACGGATCAACTACCGGAAGATCGCCTTTGCCGCGTATGATCCGCTTTGCGCCCACTGCGGCTTCGGCGTTCCGGCGGTGCTTGAGGTCGCCCATGTTGACGGGAACCGGCAGAACAACGACCCGAAGAATCTGGTTATCCTGTGTCCCAACTGCCACAAGATGCACGACCTTGACCTGATCTCGACCGAGACCATCATCCAGATGCGGGATAGACCCAAGATCGTCAAATGGTCCAAGCGGATGAAGGACGCCGGAAAGAAAGCGGCACTCAAGCGGAAGCACGCCGCAGCTGGTCGCAAGGCTGCTGAGACAAGAAAGAGGAACCGGAGTCCCAACCAAGCCTCGGAGGCGACTTCGGAACCCGCGCCGGGCGCGGCTTCTTCAGCGCCTCAAGGCTGACGTTAACTTCTATGTGAACTCAACTGAGGTTCTTATGCAATTTAAATGCGATTGTTATTGTGTAAAATGTACCAAAACCAATCGGAACGATATTTTGAACCAATTTGAAAATGTGAGAAAAAATTGCCCCGCCCTAAGAGAAATATTTATTCCTGAAGATTATTGGCCAGAATTCAGCGAAAAAGCATCAGAAACTCTTGACGAAGCAGGACATTATCCTATTACATTAAGTGCTTATAAAAGCGGTAACTTAGATAAAATTACATTACCTGTAGATCGGAAAATAGAATTGACCCCTGATCGTCGTTTAGAATTGACCCCTGAAGGCCTATAATCTCCTCCCTGTTAAAGAGCAAAAAAGGGAGGGGGGAAAGGGGTATGCTGAGTATGTACAAAT
>MAEO01000087.1 GCA_001683985.1 Smithella sp. M82 | reverse complement strand
GCCATTCTAGCCATGAAGACAAAATACCCACAACTGCAATACCTGTCAATTAAAATATATATACTGTCCCCGGAATTCCCGATATATACTGTCCCCGGAATTCCCGTCCGAATTCCCTGTCGTCCCCGGAATTCCCTGTCCCCGGAATTCGGGACAGGGAGGATTACGTCAACTACCCCCTGAAGGGAGGGGCTTGTGAAGCCCCGCAAGCCAAGCGGGATGAAATGAGTTATTGCATAATGCAACCATTTATTATATTATGATCTAAAAGTGATTTGGAGGAAAGATTATGCCTACAGCAGTTAGAATATCGGGAAAACTCGTGGATGAAGCAAAAAGATTTAGCCGTATCGATCATCGATCCCTATCTGGTCAAATCGAACATTGGGCACGTATGGGAAAATGTGCCGAGGAAAATCCGGATTTGCCCTATTCTCTCATCAAAGAAATCCTGATCGGTCTTGATGAATTGGATCAGAGTGAAAAGACGGAATACAAATTCGGATAGGCTATGAAAATTTACCAATCGAGATTATTTGAGAAGAAGGTAAAGAAAATGTCTAAAGCTGAAAAAGATGCTTTAGATCGTGAAGTGAGAAATATTGCTGAAAACCCGAATATCGGTGAAGAGAAAAAGGGTGATTTGAAAGGTGTGTTTGTCCATAAATTCAAACTCAAGACGAATTTATATTTGTTGGCCTATCGAAAAGCAGGTACAGATTTGGAACTTGTGATGATTGGCTCCCATGAAAATTACTATCGTGATCTCAAGAGTCACTTAAAAGGAAGCTAAATCGGACAAGGTGTATAACTCCGTATTGATACTACTAATCAACTTCCTGTTTTATTTACTGTTTTCTTCCAATCAAGCTCAGACACCTTTGCTCCTCCCCGAATTCCGGGGACAAGAATTCCGGGGACAGAATTCCGGGGGAATTCCGGGGACAGTATACATTTATCTCTCTTTTCGTTTTCTTCCCGGTTTTTGCGGTTTCAATTTTATGCCCAGTTT
>MAEO01000086.1 GCA_001683985.1 Smithella sp. M82 | reverse complement strand
TGACGAAAATAGCCTGATTTTAATCGTAACTACTTGATATTACGTCTTCCAAGCTTTATGACTGCGGAAGATGGGTTAGCGTCTTAGCCTGGTTGATCATAACCTGGGCTTTGGTGGATGTGATTATGAACCTGGCGCGTGTTTATTTTAATCTTTCCGGACGCGAGACCCCTATTGAATATTGCACTATCGCTCAGGCGGGAAGATTTTTTAAAAGACCTAAATTATTTTTGGCTATAGACACACTGATTTCCTTTTCTATAATTTGCATTGTGCTCTGGTCGGAGTGGATAACACTGCTGACTCGTCAGGAATTATATATCTGGTACGCGGCCACCACATTAAACCTGATCAGCGTATCTATTGTTAATATCTGGATCGAACTTAAAAGACGTGCATGATTGTAACGCGCTTACATCCAGTTATTTTTCATTTCCAGTAATCTTTCAATTCTTTTTTCAACAGGCGGATGAGTGCTGAATAAATTCATGATTGTTGAACCGGAAAGAGGATTAACGATAAACATATGCGCGGTTGCGGGATTGGCGCCCATCGGCAGTTGATGAGCCGCCGTGGACAATTTCATCAAAGCTTTGGCCAGCCCTTCGGGGTTACGGGTGATTCGGGCGCTGCCAGCGTCGGCCTCATATTCCCGGGACCGGGAGATGGCCGTTTGCACCAGTGTTGCCGCGACCGGTGCGACAATGGCTATGGCAATTGCGCCGATGACGCTGCCATCGTCGCCTCCGAAGAAAACACTCCAGCGTGATAACAAAACAACGGCGCTGGCAATAGTTGCCGCCATCGTACTGATTAAGATATCCTTGTGTTTGATGTGTGATAACTCATGAGCTATTACGCCTTCCACTTCTTCCCTATTCATCAAACTTAAAAGACCGGAAGTTACCGCGACTGCCGCGTGATTTTCATTTCTGCCGGTGGCAAACGCGTTGGGTGTATCGGTTGGAATGATATAAAGTTTCGGCATGGGTATCTCGGCCTGCCTGGTGAGCGTTTTCACTGCCGCATAAAGATCAGGCGCTTCCTCCTGCGTCACCGGCTGCGCCTTATACATTTTCAAGACGATGGAATCCGAATACCAGTAGCTGCCCACATTCATCACGGCAGAAATAATCAAGGCAATGATGATCCCTTTTCCCCTGCCAAGCAAATATCCGATAATTACCAGAAGACCCGAGAGCATGCCAATCAACATAATCACTTTCAATGTATTCATCTGGTTATCTCCAATGGAAAAGTTTCTTTAAGCAGACGAAGCGCCGCTTCATATACCTTCGGGTCTTTACCGGCTTTTGGACCAGCTACATTAAGAACCGCAATTTCATTTTCCTTCAGCCAGAAAGAGAGTTTTTCTGCCCCCTCCGGCAGAGACAGTTCTTTCAGATCGATATGAAGCCAGTGTTTTTTGTACTGTATGGCAAATTCCCTGGTTAACGCCGATCCGCCGGTGAGAAATCCGTGAGAAACTATGACCGTTCCGTCAGCATCGAGCACATTCTGTAATGTTCTTTTGGAATAATCTTCCGTGGGCATTTCCTGAAGATGATATTTTACCGGAAGCCTGCCGTCTTCGGTCCTTCTTCCTTTAGGAACCCATCCGCCATAGGGAATGTTATTATCAATGGCAAAATCAAGTGCCGCCCTGTCTGCTCCCGTCTGTCCGCCCGATATAATTTTCTGTACTTTAAACATTTTCTGCAAAAATCCGAAAGGTAGATAATATTATTAAGTCTCGTCAAAATTCCTATCTTTGAGTTTCATCCTGATTATTTCCGCGACGTAATGATCAATCTTCTTTATTGCCTCGCTGGGGATATCGACGAATTCCACGCCCGCCTCATAAGATTTATCCTCAATAAGGACTTTGATCCATTTTACTTTTCCCAGGGCGGTTATTTCTTTTTTCAGATTTTTTAATTTAAAAGCTATCTTGACTACGGTATCGACAGGCAAAAGAATACTGGACTCGATTCTGGCGCCGGATACAGAAATATCTTTGCTGTAGTTATACAGGAATTTCTTTTTAGAAATATTTTTTTCTTCGGGTACAACAGTTATGGCAATCTCGTTTGTTTCCTTTACCCGTGGAACTTTCCTTCTTTCTTTCACTCGAAAATGCACCTCTAATATATTGATTTAATTATATATGGTAAAAACTGTACTAATGGTCCCAATGGTAATCATTCCTGCGGTGAAGTCTATAGGAACTTGGCCATTTTCATCCTGCTTTGTGACGGAGACCGTCATGGGGGTTTCATATCAAACCTTATCTCCTCTTTTTTACTCTTCACCATTCACTTTTTACTTTTCACTTGTTTCCTGGCGGGTTTCTTTCTCGCTTTTTTCTTCACAATACTTTTTATCTTTGCGCTATCCGTAATCTTGCGTAACTGCCATTCCAGTTTTTCGATTTTGGCTAACGCAGACTTTACCTTTTTATCCTCATCCGGATTTTTTCCTTTTTTGAAAGCAGCATAAACAACCTCGCCCAATTCATTCATCTGGTCTTTTATTTTTACATGCAGATTAAACATCTGGTACTGCTTTTTCCCCTCCTCGGAGAGCTCATTCATTTTTCCGGATACAATATTGGCACCCTGCATCACGGCAGCAAGCCCTTCCACCCAACCCTTCTTCGCGTTCTTTTTAACCATGTCTAAAAAACTATCCATAATTTTCTCCAAGCGGTATTGTCATTGCGAGCCGCCTCTCAGGTGGCGTGGCAATCTGGTGAGACTCGCTGAAATCAAGTCCCGTAATTTCGGGGCGAAGATTGAAGCGCAAGTCGAACTATCCCCGAAGTGCAAGCGTATGGGGATAAGTACCTTAAATCTTAAATCTATCTTCTCACCATTCACTTTTCACCCTTCACGTTACTGTCATTCTCCCATCACCTGCACCGCCAACTCCCTGTGTCTCGATCTATTATCAAAATCGATAAACACAATCTGCTGCCATGTTCCCAACGTCATCCTGCCGCTGACCAGAGGAACACTTAGCGATGGCTTCATCAATGCCGCGCGCACGTGCGAAAATCCGTTGCCGTCTCCCCAGCGTAAATCGTGCTTATATGGAATATCAGAAGGAGCAATCCTTTCCAAAGCGTTCTTTAAATCCTCCAATGCGCCGGATTCATATTCAATGGTTGTTATCGCACCTGTAGAACCGGGACAAAAAACAGTAACCAGTCCATTAGCAACCGCCGCTTTTGCTATAATCGAAATCACCTGGGGTGTGATATTGATAATATCACAGTAACCTTTTGTACTAAGCGAAATTGTTTGTGTGATTGCTTGCATAAAAGGAATTTAAAAAATTCATGGTTTTGTGTCAATAGAATAATAATGCTGGCACTGCGAATCATATAATCCTTAATTACTTAAATCTTAAAAGTTAATTACTTCTTTTTCTAATCCCCCAAACCGTCTAACCTTCCAATCATCTAATCATCTATCTTTTCTCTTTTCACTCTTCACGTCTTTATTCATAATTTTATTCTTGCAATGTTTTTGAGAAGTTGTATGATTCTTTGCGATTTAAATTAAGTATTCAATATTACATACTGCATTGCCAATTGTTGTATAGATTTGCAGATGCGCAATGATAAGTGAATATGACCAACCAAACTCCCGAACAGATTGCGCGTGATAAAATTGACGAGATGCTGAACCAATCCGGCTGGAAGGTGCAGGATCGAAAAGCAATCAATTTCAATGCCGGTTTGGGAATTGCCGTGCGCGAATACCCGACGGACATCGGTCCGGTTGATTATGTTCTCTTTGTTGATCGCAAACCCGTCGGCGTCATTGAAGCCAAGCGGGAGGAAGAAGGCCATCGCCTGACGATTCATGAAACGCAGGCGGAGGATTACGCCAAAGCCAATCTTAAATACATCAATCACGATCCTTTGCCGTACGTTTTTGAAAGCACAGGCGAAATCACACGATTTACCGACTTTTCCGATTCCCATCCACGCTCCAGAGCCATGTTCTCATTCCATCGCCCCGAAACGTTGCGAGACGGCCTTTCCGCTCCGAAAAGCCTGCGCGCCGGATTGCTCGATATTCCTGCACTGGACACTAAGTGTTTGCGCGAATGCCAGATTATCGCCATAAATAATCTGGAAGGATCTTTTAAAAATAGTTTCCCCCTGCGCCTTGATTCAAATGGCGACAGGCAGCGGCAAGACCTATACGGCCATTACGTTTATTTACCGCCTCTTGAAATTTGCCGATGCCAAACGCATTCTTTTTCTGGTCGATACCCGCAACTTGGGCAAACAGGCCGAGCAGGAATTCATGGCCTACACACCGTCGGACGACAATCGCAAATTCACCGAGCTTTACAATGTCCAGCGCCTCAAGTCGGGTTATGTTTCCAAAGACGCGCAAGTCTGCATCAGCACCATCCAGCGGCTCTATTCGATTCTCAAGGGCGAGGAACTCGACGAAGCGGCGGAAGAAGTGAATCCCAACGAACGCCGGCTGCCGAAAGAACCGATGCCGGTGGTTTACAACGAAAAAGTACCGCCGGAATTTTTTGATTTTATCGTCATTGACGAATGTCACCGCTCCATCTACAACCTTTGGCAGCAAGTGCTTGATTATTTCGATGCCTTTTTGATCGGGCTGACCGCCACGCCGGACAAACACACGTTCGGATTCTTCAAGGAAAATATCGTCAGCGAATACCCGCATGAGCGCGCCGTCGCCGACGGCGTCAACGTCGGCTATGACGTCTTTACCATTGAAACGGAAATCACCAGACAAGGCGCGAAAATTTTCGCCAGGGAATACATTGACGTTCGCGAGTGCCTCACGCGCAAAAAACGCTGGGAGCAACTGGAAGACGAACTCAACTATGAAGGCAAGCAACTGGATCAGGACGTCGTCAATCCCAGCCAGATTCGCAATGTCATCAAGGCATTCAAGAACAAACTGCCGGAAATATTTCCCAACCGCAATGAAGTTCCCAAGACGCTCATCTTTGCCAAGACGGACAGCCATGCCGACGACATCATCGAAATCGTGCGCGAGGAATTTGCGGAAGGCAACGACTTCTGCAAAAAAATCACGTACAAATCCGAAGAGGACGGCGACACGTTACTGGCGCAATTCCGCAATTCCTACAATCCGCGCATTGCCGTTGCCGTGGACATGATTGCCACCGGCACGGATGTCAAGCCTCTGGAGCGCCTGCTGTTCATGCGCGACGTGCGCTCGGCGAATTATTTCGAGCAGATGAAGGGACGCGGCACCCGAACGCTGGGACTGGACGATTTGAAAAAAGTCACGCCTTCGGCCAAATATGAAAAAGATCATTTTGTCATTGTTGATGCCGTAGGCGTCACCAAAACGCTGAAAACCGACAGCCGTCCGCTGGAGCGCAAACGAACCGTGCCGCTCAAGGATTTGCTCAATGCCGTCATGATGGGCGCGCGCGATGAAGATACGTATCTGTCTCTGGCCAACCGCCTGACAAGAATGGATCGCCAGATCAAGGACAAGGAACGTCAGAAAATAAAAGAACTCTCCGGCGGTCTGCCGCTGGGCGCTATTGTCAACAGTCTCTTGGACGCGCACAATCCCGACCGCATCGAAGAAAAAGCCAATGAGCTTTTCCCTGGTGCAGACATGTCGTTGGAGCAGAAATGGGAAAAAGCCCGGGAGGAACTGGCGAAAAAAGCAGGACATATTTTCACCGGAGCGCTCAATGAATATCTGGATGTGGTGCGCCGGTCGCTGGAGCAGATCATCGACACCGTCAACATCGACAAAGTAACATTTGCCGGATGGGATAAACAGGCCGAAGATCAGGCCGGAAAACTGGTCAAAGACTTCAAGGAATTTATCGAAGCAAACAAGGATGAAATCGCGGCGCTCACGATTTTTTACAGCCAGCCGTACCGGCGGCGTGAAATAACCTACAAAACGATCAAGGATGTTTTGGAAATTCTCAAGGAGAAAAAACCGCAGCTTGCCCCCCTGCGCGTGTGGGAAGCCTACACCCATCTGGACAAGGTAAACGCGAGCGCCAAAAGCGAACTCACCGCGCTGGTCGGCTTGATTCGCCGTGTTCTGGGAATTGACAAGGAACTGACCGATTACGACACCATCGCCAGGCGCAATTTCCGCGACTGGGTCGTGCGCGCACCGAACTAAAAAGTTTAACTACAAAGGCAGAAAAGGTTAGACTGAAAGAAAAAAAGGAGACAGATGAATTTATATATGTTGATATTGGCGGTATTGATAGTAAACTTAATAAAATTGTGAGTCATAAAGTTTACAAATGGAAAGATGCACCGTCGAGAGCACAACAAATTATAAAATATGGAGATACATTATTTTCAACAGTAAGAACGTACTTGAAAAATGTTGCATTTATAAATGACCACGCTTATGACAATCAAATTTGTTCCTCCGGATTTACAGTAATTCGTGCAAAGTATAAAATAATTGCTCCAGAGTATCTTTTCTATTATTCGATATTTGAGGGTTTTGTACAGCCATTAAATGAACTACAAACCGGTTCTTCCTATCCTGCTGTTCGCGATGATGATGTGTTCAGACAATTAATAAATATACCAGATAAAATTGAAGAACAACAATCAATCGTTGCTGAAATCGAAGCCCGTTTTTCCGTCTGCGATCAGATGGAAGAAACGATTGAAACCAGCCTCAAACAGGCTGAAGCTCTTCGCCAGAGCATTCTCAAACAGGCCTTTGAAGGAAAACTCACCGCGCAGTGGCGCAAAGACCACCCCGATTTGATTTCCGGCGAAAATTCCGCTGCCGCTCTGCTTGCCAAAATCAAAGCCGAAAAAGAAACGCTGAAAAAGAAAAAGTAATTTAAAATTTTCCTTGGCAAAACTGGCGCAATATAGTATATCACAAGTGCAATAATTCAACTAATCATTGAAATAATGCGCTTACGATATACTAAAAAGGCGATATATGGCGGAGAACAAGAATTCTATAAAGGGCTTATCAGGTATCGGAAAACTGGACCGCAAAAGGCTGGGGCAGGTGGTTCGTGACGCTAAGGGTTCCGTTTCCGTTTCCGATGCGGCGAAAATTCTGAATGTCGCATCCCCCGATGCGGCCAAGATGTTGTCGCGCTGGGCAAAGAAAGGGTGGCTTTCACGTGTTTACCGTGGCGTATATGTGCCCGTGCCGTTGGAGTCGCGCTCGGCGGATATGCCGTTGGAAAATGCCTGGGTGATTGCCGAAAAATTGTTTTCGCCGTGTTACATCGGCGGCTGGAGCGCCGCGGAAAACTGGGGATTGACGGAACAGATTTTCCGCAAGGTCGTAGTCATGACCACGCAAAAACCGAGACGCAGTTTGTGTGTGATAAAAGGCACGGAGTTTATACTGCGCATGATTCCCGAAAAGGCGATGTTCGGACTCAAGCCGATCTGGCAGGGACAGGTGAAGGTGATGCTTTCCGATCCTTCACGCACCATTATCGATATGCTTGGCGATCCGGCGCTGGGCGGCGGAATCCGAACGGTCGCCGATATGTTTGTCAATTATCTGAAGTCGGAAAATAAAAATATGGAACTGCTGTTAAAATACGCAAAGCAACTGGGCAACGGCGCGGTTTTCAAGCGGCTTGGTTTTATGCTGGAACGTTTTGCCCCGCAGGAAAAGGATGCCATTGAACAGTGTTCCACGGAGCTGACCAAAGGCAACACAAAACTCGATGCCGGACTTGCCGCGGATAGGTTAATTACGCACTGGCGTTTGTGGATACCGGAAAGCTGGAGTAAAGCCAAATGATCACCCGGCAGGAAATCATGGAAGCATCGCGGGAATTCGGCCTTGGCGCGAATATTATCGAAAAGGATTATGTGCTGGGTTGGCTGCTCGACGGGATTTCCAAACACGCCGTCATCGGTCGAGACTGGATATTCAAGGGCGGCACATGTCTGAAGAAATGCTACTTTGAAACATACCGTTTTTCGGAGGATCTGGATTTTACGCTCAGGCAGGAAAGTCATCTCAATGAAGAATTTTTGATGGCGGCTTTCAGAGAAATTGTTGATGATGTTTATGATGGCACCGGTCTGGAAATACCAAAGGAAATGATCCGCTTTGAAATATTTGAAAATCCGCGCGGGAAATTATCGGCGGAAGGGCGAATCAGTTACCGCGGCCCGATGCAGCAGCGCGGGGATATGCCGCGCATCAAACTGGATTTGACGGCAGATGAGGTTGTCGCGCTGCCGCCGGTCATGCGCGAAGTTCAGCATTCTTATTCCGACAAACCCGGCGAGGGCATTTTTGTTCAGTGCTATTGTTTTGAAGAGGTCTTCGCGGAAAAGATTCGGGCGCTGGCCGAGAGACTTCGTCCCGGAGACCTCTACGACGTGATTAATCTGTATCATCACAACGATGTTTCTCCCGATCATGTTCTTTTGAATAATACGCTGAAACAGAAATGCGATTTCAAGGGCATTGCGCTGCCTTCGGCAAAATCGCTCGCGGATAAACCCGAACGCGCTGAGCTGGCTGCCGAATGGGAGAATATGCTGGCGCATCAGTTGCCCGCATTGCCGCCTTATGAGCAGTTCTGGCAGGAACTTTCCGAAATGTTTGAATGGTTGTACGGAACCATCCGCAAAGCGGCAGTTGCGCCGATTTCATCCGCCGGAATGGAAATCAATACAGCAGTGCAGATGCCGGCTATGAGTCAAGCCTGGCACGACAGGACAACATCACCTTTGCATCTGATACGTTTTGCCGCGGCAAATCATTTGTGCGTCAACTTTCAATATCAGGGCACTACACGGTTAATAGAACCTTACTCTTTGCGTATGACAAAAGAAGGCAATCTTCTTTTATATGCGGTTAAACATGATGCACAGGAAGATCGTTCATACCGGGTGGATCGTATAAGCGGCGCTCAAGTTAGCGATATTCCTTTTACACCCAGATACAAAATTGAATTAACGGCGACAGGCACTATATCTGCTCCGCCTGTTGCACAACGCAGTATATCTCATGTGCCAAAGTCAGGATTTAGGACTGTTTCGAAAAGAAAGACAGGTTTCGGTCCGACTTATCTTGTGCAGTGTTCTTATTGCGGCAAAAAATTTGAACGTAAACAATATTCAACCCGTCTCAATCCGCATAAAGATAAAAATGGTTATCCTTGTCCGGGACGAACAGGTTATTTGGTTGATACTAAATGTTGAAAGTGATGGAGAATGAATTAGTATGACTGAAGCATTGATTTCGAAAATATGGTTTTTCTGCAATGTGTTGCGTGACGCGGGTGTAAGCTACGGCGCTTATCTGGAACAGCTTACGTATTTGCTGTTTCTCAAGATGGCGGATGAATACTCCAAACCGCCCTACGGTAGAAAAATAAAAATTCCTGTCGAATATTCCTGGGCGACATTACGGACAAAGAGAGCCGCTGAACTGGAAGAGCATTATGTCAGGACATTGCGCGAACTGGGCAAGGATACCGGCATGTTGGGGAAGATATTTTTCAAATCCCAGAACGAAATTCATGAACCGGCCATGCTGTATCGGTTAATTCAGATGATTGATGAACAATCGTGGGTGATGCTGGGCGCGGATGTTAAAGGCGATATTTATGAAGGGTTGCTCGCGAAAAACGCCGAGGATGTCAAAAGCGGCGCAGGGCAATACTTCACACCGCGTACCCTGATTAAAGCGATTGTTGCCTGTATGCGTCCCGAACCGGAAAAAACGATTGCCGATCCGGCATGTGGGACTGGCGGATTTTTTCTGGCCGCTTATGATTACCTGTCTGATCGGAATAATTACGAGCTTGATAAGAGTCAACTCAAATTTTTAAAATTTAAAACTTTCAAGGGCTGGGAAATCGTGCCCAACGCGGCGCGTCTTTGCCTGATGAATTTGTTTTTGCACAACATCGGCGATCTCGATGAACTTGTACCGGTTGAACGTGTGGATTCATTAATTGCCGACAGCGGTACATCATACCGTTGCTGGTGTTTGTTTTTACATCTACTTTGTTGAAATCGAGAAGAAAAAAGGTAAATGAAAAACAGTTTTAAGATTTAAGTATTAAGCGTTAAGAAAAGCTTGTTCAACGTTCAAGGCTTTACTGCCGGTGAAATGCGAATGGAGAATAGTGAAAGGTGAAAAGAAAAGACCGTTCTATGTTCAAAGTTCTAAATTCACTGCCAGACTTATCTAGTAAAATAAAAAATTCGTTAATTAAGGTCGTTTTATCGTCATATTAACGGATAATTGACAAAAAAGCGTTAATATGCTAAGGTGCTGTCCATGGCAACCAATAATACGACAAAAGAATATATCAAAGCTCTTAAGACTGATTACGATAAGTTGAGTAAAGACAAATTGTCTTTACTCAAGCTGATTGACGAATCCGAACTTTCGGAAAGTGTTTTCAATTCCAATGCAATTGAAAATTCCACGCTTACTCTCAAAGAAACGGAGCGCATTTTAATGGAGATGGGAATATCCCGTAATGTATCGGTGCGCGAAGTATTCGAAGCAAAAAATCTTGCGCGGGTTCTGGAATATATCAGAAGCAAATCCGTTGAGCCGGAGTTTTCCGTAGAGTTAATACTCCTTCTGCATAAAATGCTTATGGGTAATATTAATGATGTGATTGCCGGACGCTTCCGCAAAAAAGGCGAGTATGTGCGCGTTGGTACGCATATTGCGCCTGCACCGAAACATGTGGAAAGAATGATTGAATCAATTATTCTGGATTATTCCGCTGATCATGCCTCTTATTTTACTGATAAGATCGCTAAATTTCATCTCGATTTTGAAACGATTCATCCATTCAATGACGGTAACGGAAGAATGGGTCGTGTCATTATAAATTATCAGCTTGGTCGTTTAGGATTTCCTAATATAATTATTCGCGATAAGGAGAAACAGCTTTACTATAAGGCTTTCGGCGAATATAAGGATTCAAAAAAGACAAAAACAATGGAGAAGATTATCACGTTGGCGCTGACTGAGTCTTTACATAAAAGAATTGCTTATCTGCAAGGCGATAAAATAATCATATTGGCCGATTATGCGAAAGAAAATAAAAAATCTGTTAACACATTGTTGAATGCCGCCCGCAGGCAGACAATTCCTGCTTTCCGGGAAAAAGGTGTTTGGAAAATCGGTGAATAGTGAAAAAGAAAAAAATGTTCAATGTTCAAGGTTACAGGTAAAACGGTGAAGAGTGAATAGTGAAAGGTGAATAGTTAATTATGACTGAAGAGATTGATGATGATATTTTAGAAGCGGAGCTGGAAGACGATGCTCTGGAAAAGAAAATGAAAAAGCTGGAAAGTGAAGCCGCGCGATTGTTGAATCTCTCCAGTGAATTACTGAAGGAACTTAGTAAGGATTCGGAGAGGAAGGAAGAAACAACGGAAAAGAATAATGAATAGTGTCCCGCGGCACTATGTGCCTGGGATAGTTCCACTTACGCTTCGAGCGGCGCTAAGCTTGCTCTCAGCGAGTGTCACTAAAGGGTGAAGAGTAAATAGAGAATAGTGAAGAGTGGAGAGTGAACTGTGAATGGGAAAAAATAAGACCGTTCAAAGTTCTATGTTCAAGGTTCAAGGTAAAACAGTGAAAAGTGAATGGTGAAAAGAAAAAAGAAGTAATTAAGCGCCTTTTAAAGATGTTTAGACGGTTTAGCTGTTTGGAAGATTAGACGCTCGCCGGACTCCGGCGCATGCCGGATACGCCGGTATGACATATTATCATTTCGAGGAGTGAAGCGACGAGAAATCTTAAGATTCCTCACCCCGATAAATCGGAATTCGGAATGACAGACTCAAAGAGAGCGGTTGCCTGGCAATGACAAGAAGGAAAAGACAATATAATGAAAGTAAAAGCAGATGGAGATTTTGGCGAGTGGATAAGCGTTGGAGGAAACCAGCTTTATCCGGGTTATATAATCAAAGGTAGAAAGCAGCATTTGATGATCGATGCCGGAATGAACCTGATTGGTCCGGCATATATTGCTTCGCTGGAAAAAATCTTCGGGGATAAAAACGCTCTGGACTATGTTTTTGCTACCCATTCCCACTTCGATCACGTGGGATCTATTCCCTATCTCAAAAGAAAGCTGCCTAAACTTAAGGCCGGCGCTTTTGAAAGGGTTGGTGCTCTGATGAAAAAGAAATCTGTACTCGATCTGATGACTACTTTAAGCGAGATCCAAAGAGAATTATATCAGGATATAGTTGGTGACGAGGATGTCCGAATCGAGCCGGTGGATTTTGAATTTGATCTCAAAGAAGGCGACATATTTGATCTTGGTGGTGTGACTTGCGAAGTTTACGAGGTGCCCGGGCATACCGGCGATTCGATGGCGTTTTTTGTTCCCGAAATCCGGGCACTTTTTGCGGGTGAAGCATGCGGTCTTCCGGAAGCTGATAAAGATAGCCATGTAAAAACCGAGTTCTTATCCTCTTATGATGAATACGTTGCATCGCTGGAGAAGCTCATTAAACTTCAACCAAAACTTATCGGCATGGCTCATTTGTGGGTTTTTACAGACGATGACGCGACCGATTTTTTGCAGAGATCCATTGAAGCAGCTCCCGGTTATCGGAAGCTTATCGAAACATATCTCGATACCGCCAATGGCGATATTGATAATGCTGTAAAAATCATGGCCAAAAAGGAATATGACGAAAAGCTGAAAATTGCCCAGCCCAGAGAATCATACATTGAAAATTTGAAAGCACAGGTGCGACACGTGGCGTCCAGGACGACGGCGGGGAGTAAATAAAGACAGATTTAAGTAATTAAGAATATTTTACTCTACATTTCTTGACATATGCAGTTCTTTTGTCTTATGCTGGCACCATGAAGATCAGAATTAATTTATCCGGATTATTATTAGTCATTGCTTTTTTTATGTTTACTGGTTGTCAGGGACGTCTTACTACAGTCGTTACGCACATTCCGGTAGAACAACAAAAAGATTATACCCGTCAATTGCCGCCGGGTGAGCTGGCGCTGCGAAAGATTACCGATCCTAACCAGATTCCCGACTACACCAGGGCTTGTTCTAATCTTGACGGCTTGAATGAAGCGATTGCCCGCAGTCTGAGCTATATGGCTAAACCATCCAGTAAGACATTTTATCCCTATGGCGAAATTACTCACGAGCAGGCGGTAAGAAGCCTGCAGGAATTGGATAAGCTTGTTTCTTTAAATTTGTCGCCTGAGCAAATGAACAAGGTTTTGCGGGAAAAATTCGATACGTATATCTCGGTAGGCTGTGATGACCAGGGAACGGTTTTGTTTACAGGATATTACACGCCGATTTTTAACGGTTCTCCTGTGCGCACAGATCGTTTTCAGTATCCTTTGTACAGGACACCCGACGGCTTGCTAAAAGATTCCGACGGAACGATTCTGGGACAAAAGGCGTCTGATGGAGAGGTTCGGCAATACCCGAACAGAGCGGAGATCCAAAAATCCAATATGCTGGCCGGCAATGAGCTTGTCTGGCTTGGTGATGCGTTTGAGGTATATATAGTACATGTGCAGGGTTCAGCCAAAATACGAATGCCGGACGGGCAGATCAAAACAATCGGCTATGCCGCTCATAACGGCTGGGAATATCAGAGTATCAGAAAGAAATTGATAGCTGATGGGAAATTTACCGAAAAGGATATTAATATGAATGCCATGATTGATTATTTCAAGGCTCATCCTGATGAGATCGATATGTATGTTAATGAAAATCCCCGATTTGTTTTTTTCAGGTTTGAAGAAGGCGAGCCAAGAGGTTCGCTTAATGAAGCGGTGACTCCTTTTAGAACGATTGCCACGGATAAGTCCATTTATCCCAGGGCGATGTTTGCCTTTGCTGCGGTTGATCCGGATACGCCCGTGGGATTTGCTTTGGATCAGGATACAGGCGGCGCTATCAGGGCAGCAGGTCGTTGTGATGTTTACATGGGTGTCGGCGATCAGGCCGGTGAACTGGCCGGCAAAACATACCGTAAAGGCCGGCTTTACTACCTTTTTATCAAACCTGACGAAGAATAGAAAAAACTGTTCAACATTCTATGTTCTAAGTTCAAAGTTTATAAATTTCCCCACGGCGCTTCGTGTTTGGGATAATTCGACTGGCGCTTCGAACTTCGCAAAGCTCGTTCTTAGCGAGTCTCATTAAAGTTTTAAGATTTAAGTGGTTAAGAAAACTTGAATGGTGAAGGGTGAATAATGTCCCGCTATGCTGCGCTTCTCCCGATAAAATGGGATTAGCGAATTTCATTAAAGAGTGAAAGGTGAATAGTGAACTCTATGCCGTCCGTTTATATGCCAGCCGATGATTGTGAAAAACTGGAATAGTGGAGATATTAAACAGATTACTTGCAATAACTGTAATAATTGCTTCGGGTATGTACCGCTGGATGAGTCCGTACGGTGTAATTTGAACCGGACTTTTTAATGCAGGTTGTGTGCAATATGTCCCCAAAAACAAGTGCTGGAATTCTTTTATATCGTATTGTCGAAGGTGATCTGGAAGTTTTTCTTGTTCATCCCGGGGGGCCTTACTGGGAGAAAAAGGATGAGGGGGCGTGGTCTGTTCCCAAGGGAGAGTTTGAAGAGGAAGAAGATTCTCTGGAAGCAGCCAGACGTGAATTCTGGGAAGAAACCGGTTCTAATGTTAAGGGTGACTTTATGGAATTAAAACCGCTGAAGCAGCCCAGCGGAAAGATAGTTTATGTTTGGGCGGTTGAAGGAAATATCGATGCGGCATCAATAGAAAGTAATCTGTTTACAATGGAATGGCCGCCGCGCTCCGGAAAAGAGCAAGAATTTCCGGAAGTGGATAGAGGCGGCTGGTTTAAAATTCCGCAGGCGAGGGAAAAGTTATTAAAGGGACAAGTGGGTTTTCTGGACGAACTGCAGAAGAAGCTGGGAAGAAGTGAAGAATAGATGATTAGACGGATTAGAAGGTTAGCCGTTTAGAGGATTGGGAAAAAGCAGTGAAGAGCGCCCCACGGCACATGTCATTCCGGCGGAGGCCGGAATCCAGGAAGCGCACTTATATCTTATAGTGACCTTTAGGTTATTTGCTTTTGAAGCGGGGCCACTATAAATAACGATTGACATGCAGCCGATACTTTCTTATCTTTTCAATACGGTTTGTCCCGGATGGCTACGTATGCGGGATAGTTCGTCCAACAAGTTTCAGTATGCCTATAGAGACCCTATAGTAACCTTTAGGTTATATGCTTCTGAAATTTGGGACTCACTACGACTAACGCTTCAATCGTCGTCCCGAACTTTCGGGACTCGATTTCAGCTAGTCTCACCAGGGAGCAGATATATGGCAAAAGATAATAAAATAGTGCTGCGTAATAAGAAGGGTGATCTCAGAAAACTCGTCATTTTAATGAACAAACAGAATAAGAGGTTTATGCCGCCGTTTGAACCGATACTCCAGGCCATTGATCTGGTAACAACGCCGGAAGAGCTAGCTCTGCTTCTGAAGATGGGTACGAATTTGTACTCGTATGAACAGGCTTTAGCACTCAGCGGCATGAGTAATGATAAATTTAAATCTGTGTTTGAAGTCCTCAAACAAAAGGCATTCATAAGAACAAAATATTCTGAAACCGGTGAAGAACAATATACGCTTAATCCTTTTATAGTCGGTTGGTTTGAAGGCATTGTTACTTATTTGATTGGCAAATCCGAAGAAAAGGAGTTTGCACGCAGATATATGGATTTTTTCAATTCGCTGCGAAATCGTAATTTCTTTCCCATCAGAAAGGTCATGGATCTCATGGGAAAGTATGCTCCTGTGTCCAATCAGAGTGTCGGTATGGTTCGTGAAGCAAAAAATGAAAAGGGGAAATCTAAAATCATTATTGATGAGAAAATAATTACGCCGGATTCAATGATTTATCCGACAAGTACTATTAATGATATGATTATGGAATATGGAACCAACAGTATTATTGGTCAGTTCAAAGCCTGTATGTGTCGTCAGGTTACCCGCAATGTTGATGATTACTGTCGTTTTAAAATGCCTGATGATATAGCGTGTATGGGTTTTGGCGATCAAATTAAGACCTATATGCAGTATGGTTATATGCGTCAGATAAGTAAGGAAGAAGCTTTTGATATCATCCAAAAGGCAAGAGATTGCGGCGCAATCCATACAGTTTTCCACGAAAAGGATGATACAAATCTTCCTCAAATTGCCTTATGCAATTGCTGCTGGGATTGTTGCGGTATATTGCGTTCCTATAACATGGGAGCTGTCCCTTTGCGTTATAGCTGTTTTTATATGGCAAATATTACAGACGTATCAAAATGCAATGGATGCGGTTTATGTGAGAAATTCTGCCCGACAGCTGCGATAAAAGTCGTGGAGAAAAAAGTGGAGTTGGATAGCAGGAAGTGCATAGGTTGCGGTCAATGCGTACATCAGTGCGTTCGCTCAGTTGTTGAATTGGTGGAGAACAAACGCACTGCGTTCCTGCCGATGCTCAAAAAATCCGAAGTAAGAATAAAAACATAAACTCTAAAGCTTTTCTTTATTCTTGTTTACAGGTTGGTTCCTGAATACCCTGAAGGGTACCGTAGAATTGGCGGATCACGCAGAAATGTTATATCCGCTTAGTGCTCCATATCATAATTACGGTTACGTAAAATGACCTTGATTCCTGACAAAATATATGGCATAAATGCAGCCAAG
>MAEO01000085.1 GCA_001683985.1 Smithella sp. M82 | reverse complement strand
CATTGCCACATCCCTATTATCTGTAATAACCGGGCGAGCCTTTGCATCTTATGCCAACAAATATATTGGATTGCATATATATGGAATTCCGTTTCGGAGTTTCCACAGTTGTGATACGTGCTTATGGCCAAACATAACTACATCAACTCTACTGTAAATTGTACGAAGTAAATCACGGGCATCTTTCAATTCCATAAAAGGATCATTGTGCATAAACGGATGATGATGAAAGAAAAGTATTTTTTTCATATGAGATGTGCTCGGATTCAATACAATATTCTTGAGTGCAGCCAGTTGTTTCTCTCCCACTTCACCGCAAGCAAAATCGAAAGGATGCTCAGACTCGATATTTGTATCGAGCGCAATTAACATGACCTCCGTAATAATAGCCCCCTTTATTTCTTTCAATATGTTGACAACCGGGGTGCTATCACCAGTAAAGGTTCCCCCTTGCCTTAATGTCTTTGTCAACATGGCATCAAACCTTACAGCACGTTCTTCACTATAAAAGTTTCCAGCTGCTCCGAAATCATGATTCCCAGGGCATATAAATACTTTAGGAGTTCCGTCAGAATTCATAAATTTTGAGAGGGAGCTATAAGCATTCTCGAACTGTTCCTCATGTCCATCATCAGCAATATCGCCAGTTACGATAAGATAATGATTTGGATAAGCTTGTTGGATATAATCGAGTGATTTTATAGCGTCCTTATTGTCATTATTGTCTCGATGAAAATGCAAATCGCTTACATGAATAAATTTTATAACATTTCCTCCTTATTGATTTAAATGTTTCAGCATCTAACGGCCGGCATAAGGCGCGGCGGCTTCTTGCCGTCGCCTTGATGCCGTGGTTATGCAATCTTATTGCTGTGCCACAAGGCGAAGCTCGAAAATTCTGCCATATTGTGAAGCCGATACAAGATCGCCTCTACGGAGAGCATCTCGCACGTCATCGAGTTTGTAAGCGTCGTCAATACTAAGGAAAGGAGACCATGCCCCCTCGTTCTCGATAAGATCGACATCCACTTCAGCCACATACCGCCCTTCATGCACATATTTGGTTTTTTTTCGGCGTCTCATAATCATCGCCTCCTTAAGAAATGCTCATCCCAGCGCTCCGGGTCAGGTCTGTATGCCATGACCAGAACGACCGGCTTGTCATACCCGTTCGGAATACCCCAAACAACGTGTACGGGGTTACCCGCATGGTCTTTTTGCAGGAGAAGAACACAATGCCCTTTAGGATAATCCGGGTATTCCTCTACGACCACCGACGTCAGAATGCCCGCAAGTATCTCTCTTGCTGTCAGGCCATCTTCTACCAGTTCATCGTATCCATGCTCGGATATCCGCACCTCACCGACACTGATCAGATCACGAACTCGTTGAAAAAACTCGCTCAAGTCCAATTCTCCAAGTCAATCATGGCCACTCAGCCCTGCATAGCATATTATTATGTCTTGTCAATCTGTTTCTGCATGGCCAAGATTTCTTGCCTGATGTCTTCCGGTATATCGTGGCGCTCTGACCATGCCGACAGCCTCTTGCTAATGTTGTGTAACAACAGCAACCGAAGAAGATCCTTCTTTTCATCGGAAAAGAGCGCCCTTATCGCTCCGAGTGGATCGTCGGGAGCCTGGTCATTTTTGCCATCAAATTCGGCGAAAATGGCCTCGATTTCTCTTTGATAAGGGGGGAATCTTCGTACCAAGCGCTCGCAAAATGCCTCGGAGTTTTCAGAGCGCAGGAATTCGTCAAATTCATCCGTTCCAATTCCCAGACTTCTGGCACATGCTGACGTAACCGTCTGGGGATTAACCCGGCGTGTTCGAGCTACTTCATTCACTGCCTTTATTCTCGAACGGTGAAATCGACGAACAAGCCTATATACTTCCATAACATGCTGAAGACCTGTTGGAAGATTCATAGTTATGATCCGTTCTTCTGAATTTGTGGTTTATTGTTCGTGGCATAACGATGAAATCAGCCGCCGAGGTACGAGGTCGGCTGGATTGATTCGTTGGGCAATGTTTGAAATAGAATCTCCCCTGTTCATTCATCCTGACGGTTGTTCCCTCGCGTCAGCATATGATAGACATGCTCCTTGGGAGCTATTCTTGCTGTCCTCGGCATGTTTTAAAAATCCTTTCGATTATCGTTGTCAATTAAAGAGAACCGTCCCCTTTATTCCCAGAGAACCGTCCCCTTTATTCCCAAAAGCAACATTCGAAATGATATCCTTCCACTTTATGGGATGGGCCAGCGATGAAGAATTGATTCGGCATATTGAAAAACTCAAGGCAAGTGGAGCGAAACTGAAAACAAATGACTGAAAATCCATGTGGCGAAGCTTACCCTTTTTGCCCGTCAGGGGTTGCTGCGCCTTTTTTCCATCTCTTTATCCCTGCGTGATTTTCACAAAGACCTTGTTTATCCTCCTGCATCCATAATCCCAATGGCGATCGCCTAATTTACGGGTTCACCAATAGAATCTATAAGCCCTAGCATATTATGTGCCGAACACTATTGGGGCTGTCCCCAAATTGCCCCGTCCCTAAATTGCCCCTGAATTAAGTATACTGTCCCTAAATTGCTCCCTGATGATGGCAATGTAGAATAAAAACCTATAAATCCATTGCAACCATTTGCTTGTACTCTTCCTGGAATATCTATTTCATCATTGACCCCAACAGAGCTACCGCTATGGGCTTTATGTTTACAACTCACCAACCATTTAATCTCTGATTCGCCGCCGATGCCCTTTCTTATTTCGTTAACAATAACATCTTTCCCACCGTCTTGTCCTCTATTTGGTCCAGAGGTAATAATGTAACCCAAGTGTTCAAGAAAATCTCTTGCAAATAACTCAAAAGTATCTTGTAGGCCGGTGCTGATATGTGCTTCTGGTATCTCTTTAAAATTTAATACTGGCATTGTTTAATCACCCCACCTATACCTATTTTTTATCATAACGCCGCCCATCAGCGGCCCGCGGAAGCGGGTCCGCTGCATGGGCTTGTTGGAAACTTCTCTTCATGGAAAATGAAGAGTTGCCCCTTCGTTTTTTCGCAGGCCATTAGGGTATTTCAACCTTTTCGATTTTCCAAATCTCGGAAACCAGATTGCTTAGCAGTTCCTGCCGCTTTTCTATGGCAGCGGCGTCCCAGACAGTGAACGACTGGAGCTTGGCATTGATCCGGTTGATGGATGAGTTGTTGCCGACGGTGGTAAGTTCGGCAATGCTGCTGGTGAGGTAATACTTGCACTTTTTGTATTCTGCACATTTCGTCTGAAAGAAGTTGTTGCTGGCGACAATATTGATCGGTTTCTCCAGCAAGGTAAGATTCCCCAGCATCGTTTTGTAGAGATCATACGGCTTGCCGGGATTGTTCTGCGTGAAGTCGTCACGCAAGCCCTGCTGGGGGTTATTCGGAAGGATATGCTCAATCTCAAGAACCGTGTAATCCTGCAACGATCCTGGCACCCTTAGTCCCTTATAGGCCATGTCAACATACTGGGTCAGCTTGGCCAGCAGGTAGCGAGTCCGGTACTGCTGCATTGAATTGAGGGTATAGCGTTTCAGGTCATCGGCAAGCTCTCCCTGTTTTGCCTGGATATTTTTGTCGAACCGTTCCTTCAGAAACTCGTTCATCTTTTGCTTCTGCTCAGTGACATCCGTTATCCCGGCAATTGCCCGCAGTTCATCGGCCCATACGGAGAAATTCCGCTCCAGGTCTTTCGTTGGCGTCTTGGTGAAAATATAGCAAAACAGGAAGCTCTCCAGTTGCTGGATAAAATGGTCAAAGAGTGCTTTCGGGAATGTGCTGGCAGCTAGGAGCAGTACGTAATGCAGACTGAAAGCACCGCCACAGAGCCTCCGCAGGTTGTCCATGTACAAGTTGTCGAGACCGTCATTCCCCTTACCTGATGAAAAGGCAATGAACCACTCAACATTCTTGATGATCTTTCGGACAAACTCGAATGGCTTTGAGCTGTAATCGCAAAGCGCTGCGTTTTTCTTGTTGATGAACCAGTCGTAGATTTCATCTTCTCGCACGATTGCGTCGCTACGGTCATTTGCGATCTTGTAGTTGGCCATCAGGAAGTATCTGAGGAAGCGGAGCGGCTTCTCTTTTTGCTTTTCCAGTGGTTTGGTGATCTTCTTCCATTCGTCCTTTAATTTGGTGAACTCATCGGTTTTGACATGGGTGAACAGCAAGTTTTTCAGCAGATCCATCGGGTTCAGGCCGACGCCACGCTCGTTGATGGTCTCGAATATCTTCAGAGCGCTGCTGATGTCGGTGGAGATTTGGATAAAGACAACATTGGTAGCCAGGTACCACCAGTACTTCTTGAGCAACGCTTTATCTTTGTAGTTCTCCTGCAGATAGCGATAGATGGTCCCGTAGGCGTTGATGATATTCTCAAGCGAGCCAAAGGTGGTGATTCCAGCAGCCTGCACCGCATTTCTCGTTTTGATCGGCTCTTCGTTCAACTCTACCAACTTGTTCATGATCTCCCCGGCATTTTCATAACGGGGTTCGAGCTTCAGGCTGGTTTTTATGTCGCCGTTGCTGTCGGTGTATTTGGTGGAGATAAGTCCGCTTATGGCAGATTCGTGTTCTTCAGATTTAAAGAGGTTCTTCATGGCACAGAGTAGCAGGAAGAAGGTCGTAAGGCGCTGCTGGCCGTCTATGACTTCGTAATGATTTTTCAGGGCGGCTGGCGACACCAAGATGGTGCCGATGAAGTACTCCTTCGTTGATTGTCCCGTTATTTCATCGTTGATGTCGTCAAGGAGTTGGTGGACTTCCTTGTCGGTCCAGACATATTCACGTTGATAATCAGGGACTATGTAAAAGCACTCGCGAAATGCCTCTTCGATACTGTATTTATGGTTTTCGATCTTTGCCATAGTCTCTCCTGTTTATTATATGTATTTCCAACAATTAATATACTTGGTTGGTTTTTTCCGATTTATGAAGCAGATATTACTCTTTTTTGAACGGAATGCAAAGAAAAAAGTGCTTAAAAATCCAACAAAATGAACTTTTGCTACTTGGTATTTTGTGGAGAAATTCGAGGGACAGTATAGGAGAAATTCGGAAATTCGAGGAGGAAATTCGAGGGACAGTATACAAAATTAAAGATATGGAAAGTGAATTAAGTATACTGTCCCTAAATTGCACTGTCCCTAAATTGCAATAGTCTAACGTTTAAATCAGCGGCGCCGTTTTTTGGCGTCGGCTGCATTTGCCTTGTTAGATGCGCAAGTTCAAGCGATTGGAACATCCTGAACTGCTATTGTTGTATCAGTTATTTCAAGTTCACGTGCAAATGTTTTCCCCGGTGTATTATCAGATGCCAATATATATACAATCCAGTAAAAAAGTGGACATTAGAGCCATTGCCACATCCCTATTATCTGTAATAACCGGGCGAGCCTTTGCATCTTATGCCAACAAATATATTGGATTGCATATAT
>MAEO01000084.1 GCA_001683985.1 Smithella sp. M82 | reverse complement strand
CTTTGTGGAATCCGTATAAAAGGGGCATTCGCCCCTCTCCGAAGACGTGGCTAAATAATCAGTGGCTGTCCCCAATTTCCCAGTCCCCAATTTCCTTTCCGACGTATTAGCAATACGTCTCAGAGTTTACCCGGCGCATGCCGGGCTCCAGCCTAGCCGCCTCAATATCATCTTTGACTTAGAATTGGATGGATATTAACTGGATTAATTATTGTTTGAATTTTTCAGCAATGATTTTCCCCAACGTCAGCATGTGATTTAAAGCCTCTTCCTTGCTTCTGCCCGGGTAGTTCCGGAAGGTTATAATTATCCCGTTCATGGCAGCAAATAAAGCATGAGAAAGCATCCGGACGCTCTTTTCATCATTTTCCTTTGCAAATATTCTATCGAACTGAGCAAGCAACACTCTCTCGGCGGTATTAAGGCGTTGAATCATTTCCTCATTCAGGGAACCGTCCAGCACGAAATGCGTCATCATCCTGAAATATTGATCATTATCTGCCAAAAACCGAATGAACCTTTCCATAACTTTTTCAATTTTGATATTGCTATCGTCATCGATCAACTGATTGACAAATTCCACTATTTCGGCGCCACGCCTTATACACGCTTCCACAAATAACGATTGTTGATCAGGAAAGTAACGATAGATGAGGGCATGAGAAATTCCGGCTTCTTTCGCGATATCCCGAATGGTCACCATGTTAAAGGCTTTTTTAGCAAATACCCGCTCCGCTGCACTGATTATAAGATCGCGCCTTGTCTCTCGTTCCTGTTCTTTAAGTTTATTAAATGAAACTGTTTTTGCCATGATACCTAAAATAAAGTAGTTTATTTAAACACCAGTATTATTTTTTGTTCAAGTATTTTTATATCTGAATAAAAGATATAATTCGCGTTTGCCAAAAGGAACAAACAGATCATCTCCCTTTAAATACCGCAGCACGTCTTTCAATAAAAGATTGCAGGCCTTCCTTCATATCATCGCTTTTCATTACTTTGGACACTGTTTGATAAATAACTTTCTTTGCGGCATCCTCACCCTGCTTTTCAGCCAGACGACTGTTTTGTAAAATGCTGCGTACTCCCAACGGCGCGGCGCTTGCCACCTTTCGCGCCAGTTCCAGCGCTTTTTCCAGTTGTTTTCCCGGCTCGGTCACATACTGCACCATACCCATGTGATAGGCGTCTTCTGCCGTCCATTGATCTCCGGTCAAAAGATAACGCATTGCGTTGGACCACCCAATGTCTCTGGGCAATCTGAACGTAGCCCCTCCACACGGAAAAAATCCACGGCGTACTTCCAGCATGGCAAATCGCGTGTCGGACGCAGCTACACGAATGTCCGCGTTGAGCATTACCTCTACGCCCCATGTGAAACAATATCCCTGTACCGCATAAATAATCGGCTTACGGCATCGTCTACCATCCATCATGTAAAAAGGATCAATTTCATCTTTGCCGCTCAGTGGAAAACCTATTCCGTTGCTGAAGGCATCCGACCAGTCGGTTAATTCCAGTCCGGAAGTAAAATGCGGACCGTTGGCGTAGACGACCCCAACCCACAAATCGTCGTCTTGATCCAGTTTATAATAAGCACGCGCCATCTGCGTATACATTTCACGTGTCATGGCGTTGTATTTTTTAGGACGGTCAATTTCAATAAGCATAATATGATCTTCGGTTTTAACATTGATAGTCATAACAGTTTCTCCTTCCGAGGAATTTTATTGACAAAAAGTATAAGTAAATAGCCACGCAGTGTCAACGTAAGAAATTTATCCGAATAAGCCTGTTAGCTCTTTGCTGAAAGTCCTTTGTGAAATATGACAGTCCCCTGGGGTATTTTTTTATTAAACGGCAAAGCAAAAAAAACTTCTTGCGGAACATCTTCATGAAGCAAACCGGGAATATTTCTAAATCCAGACTGCTGATAGTATTGAGGGTTGCCGACAAGAGCACACCCCTGTCCGCCCAAATCTTTCAGCAAGGACAGTCCTTTAATCCAGAGGAAACCCACATGACGGTCACCGTCACAAAGGAGCATAAAAATCCCCCCTCACCCCCCCCCC
>MAEO01000083.1 GCA_001683985.1 Smithella sp. M82 | reverse complement strand
TTAGCGTCGTCGAAATGAAGAGAACAATCAAAGGAATTGGAATAGGCAATGATGCCCGCAATGAATATGACAAAAATAAAGAAGAGATTATAAACCTTTTTTATATTGACATTCATTCTGTTCTTCTTTATACAAAATGCAAATTTTTTAATGATTTCAAAAAATTTAAAGTTCTTAAACGTTTCCTCAATATAACATAAATATTTATGGATATAATCATTAATTTTATAGATTTTTTTATTCATCTGGACAAGTATCTGCCGGCAATTATCCAGAGCTTTGGTATCTGGGCCTATATCCTTATGTTTTTAGTTGTTTTTTGTGAAACCGGCCTTGTGGTAGTGCCTATTTTGCCGGGCGATTCACTTTTATTTGCCCTGGGAGCTTTGGCCACTCAGGGATCTTTGAATATTGAAATTTTATTGGTTTTGCTTTGCATTGCCGCCATTGCCGGAGATACCGTCAATTATTCAATAGGACATTTTATCGGTCCCAAAGTTTTTCATTATGAAGGCGGTCGTTTTTTCAAAAAGGAATATCTCTTAAAAACACACCAATTTTACGAAAAGCATGGCGGTAAAACAATTGTTCTTGCCCGCTTCATTCCCATTATTCGCACTTTTGCGCCTTTTGTTGCCGGCGTAGGAGCCATGAGTTATGCCAAATTTGTTTTGTACAACCTCAGTGGCGGAATAGCCTGGGTCTGCCTTTTTCTTCTGGGCGGCTATTTCTTCGGCAATATACCTTCCGTAAAAAATAATTTTACCCTGGTTATCATGGCGATTATTATTATTTCCGTTATGCCGGGAGTTGTCGGATACCGGCGCCGGCGGAGCAGATATTTAAAGGAAAAAGGTTCGGAATAATAGGGAAGCAAATATCTATAAATTTTTACTATAATTTTTACTTGTAAAAATTTAGTTTTCATGTTTAATAATATATAAAAATATCTGGATTGTCCTGTTTTTTTCTCTGTTTCGGAGATCATATAAAAATATTAAATTTATGCTTGACATTCGATTTTACGAATATTATGGTAATATGAAGAAAACTTCAAATATCGAGATACGTAAATTTCCGGATTAGTTTTATAGAAACCTTAGGAACCTTTCAGGAGCCGGTCCAGAAATGAAAAAAAATAGTAAGCCAACGCAAATGAAGTTGTCCTTGCTGGTAAGGGGGTTGTTTTGCCTGCTGGTCATGTTAATCTTCTTTTTCATGTCATCGTCAATAAGTTTTGCTCCCACGAAGATGATGAATAATTCTAAATTTACCAATACAAAGTCCATCAACTTTGCGGAAAAGAAAATGATGTCTGATGAAGAGCTCTCCAATACCAACGCCCAGGCTTTTTTCAGCATAACTCAAACTTCCAACCAATACGGCAGCCAAAATGTAATAACTTTGAACCTGGGCGCCAGGGTGGATATATTAGCCCATCTAGACTCTTTCAAAATCGGGTATTGGGATAACAGCGGTTGGGGCTGGGATTATAATGTAACAAACTTCTATTTCGGCGGTTCCGATCAGGATACCAACGTTAACGCTCCACCGCTTGTTTTAAAAGGATTATTTTTGCAGGTGGGTTTTGATAATATTTCCAACGCCGCAACTCGTAAACTTAATTATATTGATTTCGGATCGATGAGCGCCAGCGGTCCTGTTACAGGAAGTTTTCGCATGCTGAATGCGCTGGCTTCGAATGCGGGTACAGGGCAGAATAATGGTGTATTAATCAGGCAGACGGCAGCCGGAAGGCAGACTATTACCTTTGCCGATGAACCGATGTCTTTCCTGTTTGCGGCAAAGTACTCTTATACGGATGATGCCGGACACACTACTAAGGACTTACGGGGATTTTTTCAAAAAATTCCTAATCAGACTACGAAGCTGGGTTATACTCTCAATTGACGTTGGAGGGAAAGTAAGAAATTCAGAAATGCTTATTGACATCCTGTAGAAGGGTGTAATTTTTTAGTAAGGAAGGGGGGCAGAGTCAGTTTTATATTCTTTAACCACAGCCGGGAGGAGAAGAAGTGTCGGTTCCAAGGGGGACTGACGATGGTTTTTCGCCGGCAAAAAAAATCAGGAGGAATTGAGTATGAAGAAAATTTTGTTGTTAGTTGTTGCAGTATTTGTAATGATGCCGTGTGCGTCTTTGGCCAGGACCGCTATTTCCGACAGCGAACTTAGTGCAGTGATCGCTCAGGAGGGTGTCACCATTGATTTCAATAATTTTAGCTTAGGAACTATATCGATTAACACGATATCCTGGGGTGACTCAAACGGCTTCACCGGGTACACCAGTGCAGGCTGGGTGGGTGGAAATCTTGCGTTGTCAAACAATGCTATTACGATAAGTAATACCATGAGCATTGATGTCGGTACTAATACTACTCTTACTAGAACCGCTGTGGGAATCACGCTGCCGACAATCAATGTTGCCGGTAACATTGACGCAACAGTTAAACTGGCTGCGGATAAGACACTTACTACTGGCGCTGCCAACTTAGGTTCAGTTTATATTTCAGGACTTAACGTTAGCCCGAGCGGTACATTGGTTATTTATGCCCATTAATAGTTGATGGTAAAAAGTAAAAGGCGTTTGTTTTAGCCTGGTATTTAGAGTGTTTTGATAAGGCGTTTGTTTAGCCGTTGTCAATGAAAAAATTGCAAAAAGAGGCATGGGCAACTGGTTTGCCATGCCCTTTAAGCACTCGGGTGAAACCCACATGACGGTATCCGTCACAAAGGAGGATAAAAATCCCCCCTCACCCCTTTTTTTTAGAAAAAAAAGGGGGGGGGGAACTCAAGTCCTGCCCTCTTTGCCCAAGAGAGGATAGTTTTTAAATAACAATATAAACAATAACTTAGATGTGTATTTTCAGAGGAAATAAAAGAAACAACCATTAGCGGGTTGTAATTTTAAAGAAATGCTGTGACTGGAATAAAAGGCGACGAAATGAACGGTCCTATGGTTATAGATGTCGGCGCCGACGGAACTACCGGAGTTAACATTGCTCTTCCTACTGTCAGTCTGGGCGGCACGGCCGGCGTAAATGTGACTGCTTCCGTAAAACTGGATAGCGCCGGCGCTCTTAGCGGCGCGAATGCGACAGCAGGGGTTTTGGATGTCCAAGGGCTAAAAGGTCAGATAACCGGTTCATTACAGGTTTACGCTCATTGATGTGTATAAAAAATCCGGTTTAATGTGACCGGATGTTGTGATGTGCAAAAAAGCACGGGTAATTGTTCACGAAATTATTTTTATTTGCTTTTTTTATGAGTAAAAAAATGAGGTAATGCTTGTGCTGAAAAATAAATTCATAAAAATCATCGCTGTTATCTTGATTTCCTCGTTTGTTCTTTCTTCGTCTGTATATGCAAAAATGCAGATAATGAGTGAGGATGATCTGACAAAGATTGATGCCGAAACAGGAATAACTATTGCCTTAAATACCGATATTTATTTGAAGGCAACCAGCATCGGTCTTTTTACTACAACCGCAGAAACTTCAGGAATTGTTTTGCCGAACGTTGTAATCGACGGCACTTTAGATACTGTCTCAGACAACTATACTAATCCATCTGCTGTTAATGTAAATTCTACTCTTGTGGCAGATGTCGGGACAGCTTCGGGTAAAACCTGGCTCAATATAAGTGGGTTGAATATTTACAATCCGATTGGCTTAACCAGCAAGGGTATCTATATAGAAGACGGCGCCAATGACAGAATCCTGGGTGATCTTTACCTGCGGGGCGTTTTCATGGGCAGAACGCTGACCAGCGGAACTCCCGGGTATACTCCTCCCGGTAATACTCAAACCTTTACTATGGGCAGTCTTCCTTCCATCACAGTGGCGGCTCATGCGGGCGGAGGGCTTGATCTTTACGCCTCGTTGAATGCGTATATCAACACGCTGGAGTACCGTTTTAGGCCGGCGGATTCATCTAATGAATTTAAAGTGTCGGGAATATATGCTTGCCAAAGCTTTACCGGCGCTCCAGAGTATCCTTCAACATGGGTGGGAAGCGGCAATCTCAGGATAGGTAACTTTGCTTACAACACATCGTATGCTTACAGCCTGGGAAGTATAACCACACCGCTCTACGCATCCATGGATGTCGGCGCTTCAGGCGGTAAGACATATTTATGTTTAAACCTTCCCTTGACCGGATCGATACGGGTCAATGATTTTCGAATGGATAGCGCCGGCAGTTTTGGTCCGATAGCAGTTGACGGTATGACCATGAGAATGGTTAAAGTGACTCTCTATAACATCTAAAGAAAGAACAGCGCCGCTAAATTTACAGATTTAAGAAAGGCATACAATATTGACGACCGGCAATTTTGTTTTCTTTCCGGTTTAATTTTCGAAGTAAGTGATGGTATGACCGTCACCTAGAATAAAAGGAACTCAATGGAAGCATTAGTAATCGCCGCCATATTCGCAATTATAGTTGGTTTTACCGGTAATGTTTATACTCTCCGGGATCAGCCAAAATCGGAAATCAATCTTCCAACTCCCGGACCCGGACCCGGTTATATACGGGCTTATGTGGATCCGCTTACAGAAATCAAGAAAAATCATCTCATAAAACAGGGGTATGACTACAGTTGTGGTTCTGCCGCCCTTGCTATTCTTCTCAATTTTTATCTCGGGGAAAATTTTACCGAAAAACAGGTAATTCAGGGTCTTGTCCGTTACGGTGACATCGAAATGATCACCAAAAGACAGGCTTTTTCTCTATTGGATATGAAAAAATTCGTTAAGGTTCTGGGTTATCAGGGCGATGGCTATAGGGTCGATCTGGAGGATTTAAAAAATCTCAACACACCGTGTATAGTCCCGATAAAAATTTTCGATTACCGCCATTTTGTCGTTTTTAGAGGAGTGTACAAAGGGCACGTATTCCTGGCTGATCCCTGGAGAGGCGATATCAGTTTTACCCTTGATGAATTTAATGATAAGTGGTACGAAAAAGTGATTTTTATCGTTTCCCCAAAAGAGACGGATAAAACGCTCACCTTGCTGCAATTGAAAGAAAATGATCTTAATTTTATCGACGAAGATGCCCAGCGTCAGATTATTTTTGATCACAATAATATGGCCGCAACCGCTGCCGCGGAAAGGGAATTTAAGCGAGTTGTAGATAATCCCGGCGAAATCCAATATTACAGACGCAAGAAATAATTTCAGCAAGAACAAGATCAAAAAAGTGCAAATTCTGAAAAATCAAATCATTTTTCTATAAATCACATAATCTTTGTCAAATTTAATTGCCTGTTTTG
This sequence comes from Smithella sp. M82, assembly GCA_001683985.1. Lineage (GTDB taxonomy): Bacteria > Desulfobacterota > Syntrophia > Syntrophales > Smithellaceae > Smithella. Next base: position 17,958 of record MAEO01000083.1, on the reverse strand, counting down.
ATTAAATCACCGCAACTTTTACAGCTTATCAGAATTCTTTACTGCGGATGAAATTAATCGCGTTGCGGAAAATTATCAGGCCTTGGCCGTCTTCAGGCAATTTTTCTCTCGTCCAGCGCGGATGGTTGGTCCGGCACAAATATGCTTCAGGATGGGGCATCAGGCCGAAAAGACGGCCGGATTCGTTGCATACTCCGGCAATGGCATTTATTGATCCGTTCGGATTGGCCGGATAGTCGCCGGCCGGTCGGCCGTCTTTTTGACAGTATTGGAGAGCAAAAAGATTTTTCTTTTCAATTTGCTGAAGAATGGAAGAACCGTCAGGAATAAATTTACCCTCGCCGTGCCGGACAGGCAAGTACAATATGTCGGTATCTCTTGTATAAATGCAGGGGCTCTGCCTGTTTGTTTTTAAATAAACCCAGCGGTCTTCAAAGCGTCCGGAATCATTATAGGTCAGGGTAGCGCTCTGTTTGCCGTAACTTCTATCAAATGCCGGAAGCAAACCCAGCTTGATCATTAACTGAAAACCATTACATACACCTAAAATTAATTTGCCGGCATTGATGAATTCAATCAATTGTGCAAAAAGCATTTCTTTGTGATCTTTGATTGGAGCGTGCAGGAAACGGTTGGCGCCGGCTTTTGCAGAGCCCAAATCATCGCCATCAAGAAATCCTCCCGGTAGATTAAGAAAAGAATAATTGTCCAGACGCTTTTCTCCGTAAAGTAATTCACTGATGTGCGCTATATCGACAACGTCAGCGCCTGATAGTTTACAGGCCTGAGCCATTTCCATTTCACAGTTGGCGCCGTTGCCGGTCAAGACGATTGCTCTTACTTTACGGGGCATAAAATCAATCCTGCTTTTAGAAATTAAGAGGCTTTTGCCAGGCATCTTTAAGTTTGCTTATTTTTTCTTTGATAATCAGTTTTCCGTTCAATCCGGTTATCTGAAATAAACCGTCTTCGGTGGTAAAGCCGATTTCACCAATTATATTTCCGGCCATGATTTTTTCGAATTTTATTTTATCTTTCGGATGAATGGTAACCACAAAACGGCTTGCTGTTTCCGAAAATAAAATGAAATCGTTTCTTTTTTTGCCGCGATAAGGAACCAAATTTAAATTAATATTCATTCCCCAACCACCGGCAAATGCTGTTTCCGCAAGCGCGACAACCAGCCCGCCATCGGAGCAGTCGTGGCACGAAGCGATAAGACCTGACTGCATAGCCTTATGCAAGGCCCTGTATATTTTTATCGCTTTTGCGGCATTTACTTGAGGAACATTATTGCCGACAAACTTTTTTTGAGCAAACCACTCCGAACCGCCCAATTCCTCTTTTGTCTCGCCGATGATATAAACCAGATCCTGCGGTAGTTTGGCGTCCATGGTGACGGCTTTTCTTATATCTTTAATTTTACCGATCACAGAAAAAAGAAGCGTCGGAGGGATAGAAATTTTTGTCTTGCCTATCTGGTAGTCGTTTTTCATACTATCTTTGCCGGAGATGCAGGGAACCCCGAAAGCCGTCGTATAATCGTAAACAGCCATATTAGCTCGTACCAATTGCGCCAGTTTATATTCTCCATCAGGTGTTTTTGCCGATTTCACGGGGTCGCACCAGCAGAAATTATCAAGACCGGCCAGATGGTCGAGATCGGCGCCAACTGCCACCGCGTTGCGGATTGCTTCATCAATGGCACAGGCGGTCATGTGATAAGTATCGATATCACTGTAACGCGGACAAATACCATGCGCCACGACAACTCCTTCAGTCGAATCCAGAACAGGCCTGATTATTGCGGCATCGGAAGGTCCGTCATTTTCAGCGCCTACCAGAGGTTTAATTACGCTGCCTCCCTGAACTTCATGATCGTATTGACGCACTACCGATTCTTTGGAACAAATGTTCAAGCGGGCAAGCATTTCTGTAAGAGCTTTGCCCATATTAGCCGGTGGCGCGAAACGCGGTTCCTTATTTTTAGGCTGTTTCCATTTCGCCGCTAACTTCATTTGAGGAACGCCGGCGTGGAGAAATTCCATGTCCAGGTAGGCAACGGTTTTCCCGCCGAAAAGAACGTGAAAATTGCCGGAAGATGTAAATTTTCCCAGAACAGTTGCTTCCACGTCCATCTTTTTGGCCAGTTCCAGAAATTGTTTTATCTTCCGTGGGTCAACTGCCAGTGTCATGCGTTCCTGTGCTTCCGAGACAAGAATTTCCCATGGTTGCAGGCCTGGATATTTTAAAGGCGCGTGAATGAGGTCAAGTTCACAGCCGCCACAGTGTGTTGCCATTTCCCCTACTGAAGAAGAAAGGCCTCCCGCTCCATTGTCGGTAATGGCGCGATAAAGCCTCCGGTCGCGCGCGACAAGCAGAAAATCGGTCATTTTCTTTTGAGTTATTGGATCGCCGATCTGCACTGCCGTTACCGGTGAGCCTTCGTGCAACTCTTCGGAAGAAAATGTCGCTCCGTGAATACCGTCCTTGCCGATACGACCGCCTGTCATGACGATCAGATCGCCCGGTTTGACTTCTTTTTTATGAGTTGTTTTTCCCTTAATGCGCGCGGGCATTATTCCTGCTGTGCCGCAATAAACAAGGGGCTTGCCTAAAAAACGTTCATCAAAAACAATACTGCCATTGACAGTGGGAATACCGCTTTTGTTTCCACCATGCTCTACACCTTCACGCACTCCTTCGTAAATACGACGCGGATGGAGAATTCGCGGGGGCAATTTCTTTTTATGAAAAGGGGATGCAAAACAAAACACGTCAGTATTGAAAATCAGCTTTGCTCCGAGGCCTGTGCCGAAGGGATCGCGGTTGACGCCGACGATGCCAGTAAGCGCTCCACCGTATGGATCGAGGGCCGAAGGTGAATTGTGTGTCTCTACTTTAAAAACCAGATTAAAAGTATCGTCGAACTTAATAATGCCGGCGTTATCGACAAAGACAGAAAGACAAAAATCTTTTCTGCCTTTTGCTTGGCGTATTTTTTCGGTGGAACCTTTGATATAAGTTTTAAAAAGTGAATCAATTGTTTTTTTCTTTTTTCCGTCTGTATATTTTATCAGACTGTTAAATATTTTGTGTTTGCAATGTTCCGACCATGTTTGCGCCAGGCATTCCATTTCGACATCGGTAATGCTCTCGCCAAGTCCCATATTTTTTCTTTTTTTGATAGTATTTTCATTTCGATAGTAGTTTTGGATTGCCTGCATTTCTTCCGGATTTAAAGCCAGAATCCGTTCTTTGCTTATTTTTATAAGTTCATCTGCCCCAGCCGCGTTCAGATTGATTTCTTCCACGGTGATTTCGACTTTGCCTGATACCTGCGGAATATAGACGGGCATGCCGCAATCAAAATTAAAGTCGTTTTGGGGAACAATTTGATAACGTTCGATTAAATCGTTTGCTAAAAGACCGGTGGCAATTTCCTCTGCGTCTTTTTTTGTAATTTTTCCGCAAATCAGGTATTGACGGGAAGTATAAACACCGATTTTTCGTTGACCAATATTGCTCCCCAGAAGCAGTTCGATTGCTTCCCGGGCGGTTTTACCCACGTTGTCGGTAACGCCGGGACGGAAACCAACTTCGATCAGCCAATCGAAATCACCGGCCAAAGGTTTATCAATGGAATAATTTTGAATTACAGGATCCGAAAGAGGGCCGGAAGCAGCATCATTTAATTCATCTTTACTTAAGTCGCCGGTAATTGTATAAACTTCGATGGTACTTACTTTTTCCACCGGAAGAGAAAGATTATCGATAATCCGCTTTTTTATTTTTTCGCCTAAAGCATCGCGAATGCCGTTTTTAAAACCAACTTCAATTCTGCTGGCCATGATCAACCTTTGTATAAAGGATTATTTAATCCGCCTAATCAATGAACGCTGGATTTTATACCCAAAAGCTGTGAATTATGCAACTTACAAATTTGTTCCTTAATTAATGTCAACGGTCTTTTTAAGATGTCAGGGATTTCTTCGATGGTTGAACATGGGGATAATATCTTCCCGTCTTCCTGCCTTTCCTATCCGGATCGTAAACCCTGGAAAATCAAACCTTCCTGTAAAAGCATTGACCGTTCTGGTCTTTGCCTGGTTCAGGGTAAGACCCATCCGCTCCGGTATCCGCCGCAACGTCATCTCAACCATTTCCGGTTGTCTCCGGCATAAAACAACTATATCATTCCATCCATCTCGCTTTTTTTTAGTAAATTTTTTCTTTTAGAAGGCTATTTTTTTCTTGACAGGGTTATATTTTGCAGTATATAAATATACTTAAATTAAAAAATCTTCCTCTCCCCTGATGGGAAATAGAATTATTTGACAACCTTGAAAGCTTGTAGATATACTTAAAACATGAAAAGACTCAAATTTATCGTGATCATGATATTGTTTCTGTCAGGACAAAGTGTATGGGCAAAGGATGTTCCCTATACCCTTGAGGATAGGGATAGACTTATTAGAGTTGAAACTAAGATTGAGCAGATAGACAAAAGATTTGAGCAGATAGACAGGCGTATAGAGAGGCTGGAAACCACAATGATGGGGGGATTCGGGTTATTATTTACCACGATGATAGGACTGGTTGGTTTTGTGTTGTGGGACAGAAGAACAGCTCTATCGCCTGCAATAAGAAAGAACAAAGAATTAGAGGAGAGAGGCGATAAGATTGAGAAGGCATTAAAGGAATATGCCTATAAAGAACCAAAACTGGCAGAGATACTTCGCAATGTGGGTCTAATGTAAAATTTTTGCCCCTCTTTTTGCCTCGCTTTTTTTAGTAAATTTTTTCTTTTAGAAGGCTATTTTTTTCTTGACAGGACACATTATGATAGTATATGCAGGACATAAGTTAAATATTAATGGTTGCAATATACCTCAGATTTTATAGATAAAATGGCATATTGGGGGTGCAAATGAGGAGATAAAAGTTGTAAAGATAAAGATACGGACGGGGAAGGGAAAAGATATAATTTATGATTAAGTTAATGGAAAAAAATTCAGTTAATTGAAAAGGAGTTTAAACATGGCTTACACAGACTATTTTGATGAAGTACAAGAGCTTTACATCGCGTATTATCAACGTCCGGCTGATCCCGAGGGTTTGGTTTTCTGGGCGAAGGAGCTTGACAAAGCAGGCGGGAATCTTAATGGGATTATCGAGGCCTTTGCCAATTCCGCAGAGTCTCGAGCGCTCTATGGCGCCGTTATTGACAGCAGCAATATCGATACGGTAATTACGGGCATTTATCAGGCGTTGTTTAATCGCCTTCCGGATGAGGGAGGCTTGCTCTTTTATCACAATGGTTTCATCGAAGGCAAATTCACCGCCGCCACGATCATGTTAAACATTCTTGACGGCGCGACGGGGCAGGACCGTTATTGCATTGACAACAAGCTCGCCGCGGCCAACCTGTTCACGGAGACCATCGATCCGGATCTTGACGGCAATGACATTCAGGCAGCTTACACGGATGCCGACCTTGTCTCTGCCCGCGCCTATCTTGACTTCGTTACAGATGATCCAGGCACCGTTCCAACCGAGGCTGAAGCAGCGAATTTCATACGGGACAAGATCGCCGAAGCGGGGGACCCGATTTCAGGAAGCCAGACCTTCACTCTTCAGGAAATCGAGGATGAGGTAATCACGCTTCCCGGCACGCTGGTGGAAGGATCCCAGTTGATGTGGGGGTACACCCCTGAGGACAAGGACACCTACGGGGATGGCATTCCCGCCGAAGACATGCTTTCTTTTCTCACTACCATCACCGGCTTGGATCTGACCGAGCTGGGCTTAATCGATAACGACGGGGTGGGCCCCTTTGACAACGTCGCCAGCATCGAGCTGGAGCTGGAAGGGGCGCTGGAGACGGGTGATATTGAAACTGGTGATCTGACTATCACCTTTGAAAACGGCACCAGCCTATCCTTCCTTACCGACGAGGCCGCCATTTCCGAAATGTACTTTGATTTCCTGACCAACTTGCTCTTTTTCGAAGATCCGATAACCGGTGTACTGGTATCCCGCCTTTACATGTCCGATCCCGTCTGGGTGGATGCCGACGGAAATTACATTGATGGACCGACCTATACCGAACTTATTGTGGGCGAGCCCATTGTCCTGACCCCTCAAGAAAACAACGGCGGCACTTTGGAAGAAGGATTTACCACAGAGATGGATACGACCATCGTGGCCGGCCGCCTGGAGCTGCTGCACCAGGCTTATATCGACGCGGGCGGCGGGTATGACATCCTGGAAGTGGACGCCAAGGGCACCTATGCCCAGCCTCTGGCACTGCTCAACATCGAGGAGATCCAGGTCCAGAACCTGCCCAACGTCTATACTGCGACAAAAACCGTTTACGACTATACTGATCAAAATGGCGAGTGCGTTTACGGCAGCGACTGCGCTCCAACGTATGAGGGCTATAATCCAGATAACGATCCCAATTACAACGAAAGAATCGTCACCTATTCTACCTATCCCGACCGAACGATCGATATCGGTGTCGCTCCAGGCAACCTTGACAGCGTTCTTGATCTCAGCCGCGCCACGGCCATCGAAAAACTGATTGTTACCGAAGGCCGTGACACCGGTATGGAACTCGGCGATCTCACCGTCGTCGGCATCCGCAACGGCGCCACCGCCCGTTTCGAGGGCGGCTTTACCCAAGATGTAACCCTGCATTACGGCGAGGGGCTTACCGGTGAACTGAACGTCGAGTTGGCCATTGGCGATATCTACTCCGACATCAACTTGCTGTTGCTGCATAACGCCGCGGTTCTCAATATAGACTCCCAGGGCATTGAAAATCATATGCACTCATTCTTTGCGGGAGGCAGCATCAGCCGCATGAATGTGACGGGTACGGGCGCTTTTGGCGCTGAAGAAGATTTAAACACCAGCTTTAACAGCGATCGTCCGGCCATCATAGATGCCAGCGCCAACACCGGCGGGCTGGATGTTACCCTTAACGGCCATTATAATGTTGAGATCCAGGGGACGATGGCAAATGACGAACTTACCGCGGAAAGCAGCGGTGAAGTCCTTATCAATGCCTATGATGGAAAAAATGTTATCGTTGTCGATGACAGTGACAGGGTCGATATTACCGGCGGCTCGGGTATTGACAGAATCTCCGCCCAAAACGGCGAGACTGTTACGATTGCCGCCGGCGATGGCGAAAATGAAATCAACGCAGACGGCAGCGAGACGGTGGACATCGTCTCGGGCGCCGGCGCGGATACCATCACCGCCCAAAACGGCAAGACTGTTACGATTGCCGCAGGCGATGGCGACAATGAGATCGACGTTGACGGCAGCGAGACGGTGGATATCGTCTCGGGTGCCGGCGCGGACACCATCACCGCGGTGGGCTCCGAAACCGTTATGGTTGACTCCGGTGCGGGCAATGACGACATCACCGCCAGCGCTCTGGAGATCGACATTGCCGCCGGCGCCGGTGATGACAATGTCGTGGTGGCCGGCCTCGGCGGAGGGACCGCAGGCGCCACCGCCGGTGCGGTCAATGTGATGATGATCCTGGATGATTCGGGCAGTATGAGCGGTCAGTTAATAGAAGATCTCAAAGCCGCCGCCAACGACATGTTCGACCAGATAGAAGACAGCGGCGTGGATTCCGCTGCGATTACCATCGTGTTTGGTTCATCAGCCACCGCCAGCACCTGGGGGAGCATCGCCGACGCCCGGGCCGTGATCAACGCCTTGTCGGGGTCGAGTGGAGGCACAGATTACGTCGCCGCCCTAACTACGGCCATGACGGCTTTTGACACTACGGGCGCCCTTCCCAATGCGACCAATCTCAATGTTTTTATCTCGGACGGATATCCATCTCCGGGGATCGACCCCACATTGCAGGGCCAGTGGGAAACCTTCCTGTCGAACAACAATATCATCAGCTATGCCGTGGGCATCGGCGGCCTGGCAGACCCTGCCCCGCTTGAACCCATCGCTTACAACGGGGTCAACGGAACCGATATCGACCCGATACTCGGAACCGGTGCGAACCTGAGCGATATTCTCTCCGACATTGCCGGAACGATCGGCCTTGCAGGAAACAACGCGCTGGTTAACCTTGATCTCGGCGATGGCCAGAACATCGTCCAACTGGGCGATGACGCGGATTTGGCCCAGGGCCTGGTCGCTCAGGAAGGCTCGAGCATTTCCGGTGAAAATATCACTTTGAAGGTCGAGGCCGCCAGCGACCTGCGGGCTGTGAACCTGGCAAATGCCAACATCACTGAGGTGGTTCTGGAGGCCGACGACGGCTCAAGCGCTCCAATCCTGACCTTAACCGCCAGCCAGTTTGCGGCAATCGGCGCGGAGAATTTCAAGGTGGAAGGCGCGGTCTTCAATACCCACGCGTTTATCAAACTGATTGTTGACCCGGAATCAGCCGGGGCGGACGGGAAAATTTCTCTTGATGAACTGGGCGTAGGCGATCTGTCCTCAAACATCGACCTCTTCCTTGAGGTGAAGGACGGTATCACCCTGGAAATGACCGCCGAACAGCTTCACACCCGCGTGGCCCAAAACGGCGTGACCCTGGCCGACGACGGCAACACCGACTACCTCAACGGCTCTGTGGTCATCACGGGCGGCGGTCTTGACTTTGATCCGTTCAACACCAGCGATACCGTTAAAACCGTCATCAACGGCACCGTTTATTACGGCGGTTCGCTGTCTGATGATTTTGCCGTTGACGGCCCCGATGCCGGGGACATTGCCGGCGATAGCCAGAATGAATGGTACAACGTCAAGGTTCAGTCGGTGTACGGCGGCTACGATCGTCCCGCCGACTACCCGGTTGTGGTTTCCCTCACCATTGACAGCAACGTGACCCCCGTGGTGCCCATTGATCCTGAAGAAGGGTTCGAGACCTGGCACACCAACCTGGCCATTATCGGGGATCAGGATATCACGTTCACCGCCCCCGTGGAGCTGGGGATGATTCAAGGCGTGCCCACCAATCCCTTCAATGTAGATTTTTCTGCTCTCCAGGGCAAGGTCATCAACTTCACCCTGGACAACTTCGAGCTGCTTGCCCAGGGTGGAAGCATCACCGGCAACGCGGACAACGGCTATTCTTCAGAGGTGTTGATTCACATCGCCAATGATCCTCGTGACCCCAGTGGTGGGGACCCTGGAGCCGCCGACGGCAGTGAGAATTTCGGCTGGGACGAGAACGGTGCTCAAAGCCTGGTTTCCCAGGGCGTAGAACGCTACATCGTCACCCAGATCGACGGGCCCACGGCTCCCGGCAGCCCGGGCAATGAGGCCACCATTATACTTTGCGACACGGCCCAGGATATTGAAACCTTCGGCCTGCGCGGTAACTACAACGACACCTTGAACCTGGTGGATGCGGCTTGGGGTCTTGCCTTTGAACTCCAGGGCGGCGGAACCGCCAAGGCCGACGGCCCCACCGGCACGGCCAACGTCGGCGCCCTTGTAGCCAACTACGAGTGGGACGGCGCTGATGCGGTGGTGAACCTCACCCATTCCGTGGCCAACGACACCCGTCCGATCCATGCGGCCGGCATTGACATCGACAACGCTGACTCCATCACCATCAATTCCGACAGCGCCAAGGCGACTATCGACAGCGTTGCCGGCGACTCTGTCGAGACCCTGGACCTCAACGCCGCAGGCAACCTGACTATCGTGGACGAACTGCCTACCAACCTTGAGATCATCGACGGCGCCGGAGTTACCGGTCATCTGACCCTGACCCTGGATGACGAAATGGCCGAGCCCTTTACCCTGACGGCTGGAACCGGCGGCCTGACCCTGACGTTGGACGGTGAAGACGCTGCTGATTTTGAAGGTTCCACCATTGACGCCGGGGCCGGTCTCGGCACCCTGATCGTGGACGGGAACTTTGACCTTTCCGAAGCGACCCTTCTCGATATCGACAAGGTGGTTCTTAAGGACGACGCCACCCTGTGGCTGCAGATGAGCGACGCCGACGCCATCGGCGCAGGCGACTTCTCCCTTGCTGAGGGCGCCGACAACGCGACACTGAACTTGGTTGGCCTGGACGGCGAGCCCTTTGCCGTCGCCAATTATGCGGAAGGGATTACCGTTGATCTATTGATTCTTGCGGATGACCCGGTAGTAACCCTGCATACGGATACCGATCTGACCGGTATCGGCGGACTTGTGGTACCTGAAGGCACCATACTTAATCTTACCGCCGAACAGTTCCAGCAGTTGACCGACAGAACCATTACGGGTCTTGATGATGACGGTAATGTGACGGCCGATTTCACGGTTAACATCACCGGTCTGACCCAGGCGGATGTGGACAGGGATCTGAACGGGGACGGCGATTCGGATGATGCGGATGAAAACCTCGATCTGAGCGGTGTTGCCGCTGCCAACAAAACCATCGCCCTGGCTGAAAATGTCGCGCTGGAAGCAGATGACAACCTTGGTACTGCCGAGGATCTGTTTGACGTGATCATGGGCGACGGCATAACCCTGACCCTGGCCGATATCCTGCAGGCCGACGGGCTGAACGTCAATATTACCGATGCCGCCAACACCATTCTGGAGTTTACGGACATCTATGCGGGGCCGTTTGAAAGCATCGATGCCTCCGGGTTTGACGTGGATATCCTTCGCATCCTCAACGTGCTGGTGGCAAACCGCAACGTGGACTTGATGTTCCTTGGCCTGCCCGAAGATGTCGAAAAGGTCATCTACAATGACCTGGGTTGGGTGGAAGGCCAAACCCAGCATGTGGTCATTGAAGAAGGCACCACCATTCCCGGATTCATCGTCTTCAACAAGCCCGAGGCCGATTTTGAGATTCGCGATTTCGTGCTGGATATGGAGGGTGGCGCCGAGATCGGCGGCAACCTGCGCTTGTCCGCATCCGACAATGAAAACGGCCTGCTCCAGAACAACCTGAAAACCGTGACCATCAACTCCAACCTCACCACGGACGACCCGGCCACCGGGGATGTGGTCGAAGGCGAAAACCGCCTGACCGGCGAAACCTACAATATTATCACCGGCGACCTGACCTCCCGGGGAATGGGCTGGATGGGCCAATACTGGAGCGTGGACAACGACCTGCTGGATGTAACCATCAATGCGGAGCAGGATTTCATCCTGACCGGCGATATCGTGTTTGAATCCGTGACAGCAGGCAACAACCCCTTGGATGACGACGGCATTGCCGCCAACGACGACTACGAGGCCGAAGCAGTCCTCACCGTCAACGGAGACGCGGATGTCAGTTTGGGGGATCTCGAGATCGACGACGATGATGTGGATTCCCTGGTCGTCAACCACACCGGCGGCGGCACCCTTGTGTTCGAGCTTGACGGCAACCATGTAAATGATGATCCGGTTAACAACAACGTGGATTTGATCACCATCAACGGCGGGGCCGGCACCACCATCGCGCGGATCAGCGATGAGATTGACCTTTCCGATGACAACATCGGCGGCGCGGATCAACTGCTCCTGGAGCCGGATGCGGTATTGACCTTGGATGTCAGCCAACTCCTGACCATCGGTTATACCGATATCAGCGTGGTGACGGAGTCCGGCGATCCCGCGGACGATACGGATCCGACGGACAACGCCGATCTGCATCTCGTAGGGTTGGGCACGGGCGACCTTTTTGACGCCACCCAGCTCGATGTCAACATCAACCTGCTGTCCATCACCCTGGATCCCGGCGATGTGGTGCTAGATCCGAGCGTCAACCTCACCGGCGTGGGCCAGCTCATCGTGCAGGAAGGCGGCAGCCTCACCCTGACCGCGGCCCAGTTCCAGCAACTGGCCGGCATCGGCGCCATTACCGTGCTTGACGATCCGAATGTGGATCTTGAGACCACCGTCAACATCACCGACCTGACCCAGGCGGATGTGGACATCGATCTCAACGGCGACGGTGACACCACCGATGCCGGCGAGACCTTCGACCTGGGCAATGTCGCCGTCGACAACCTGACGGTGACCTTGGCCGAGGATGTGTACCTGGACGATGATGCCGATCTGAACAATGCCGAAATGAACGTGGGCGACGGCCTGACCCTCGGCCTGGCCAACTGGGTCCAGGCGGATGGGCTGGTGGTGAACGGCGGGGTGGATTCCACTGTGATCTTCCAGTTCGACTCGGTGCCCACGGTCTTTACCCAGATCGATGCATCCGGCTACGACATCACCACCCTGAAGGCGCTGGCGACCTTCATCGGCGGCCTCAATGCGGAATTCACCATTGACGACCTGCCCAGCTCGGTGGAGCTGCGCCTCTATCAGGATCCGGAAGAGCTCGGGTTCCTGAGCCCGACCCACCGGGTGGTCTTCATCGAAGAGGACGTGATCGTGCCGAATAATACCGCGCTTGATGCACTCATCTTCAATGACTGGGATCCCACCGACGAAGTGCGCACCCTGTCCATCACCATGGATGGCGGCGTGGAAATCCAAGGCGACATTTCTCTGCCCACCAGAATCGACAAGGACGGCGGCCTGGTGCAGCAGTTCTTCGAAACGCTGACCCTTATCTCCCAGGGAGCCGAGGCGAACCTGATAGACGGTGATATCGACACCCAGCCGTCTCTCTTGATCCCGCCGAACACTTCCGAGAACAACCTGCTGGATGTGATCATCAACGCCACTCAGGAGCTGGTGATCGACGGCGACATCGTATTCAACTCCATCGATGTCCCCGATGATGATGCCGTTGCCTCCTTGATGGTCTTGGGAACGGCGGATGTCACCATTGAGCAGCTGGTCACCACCGATGTCGATATCGCCACGCTGGAACTATCCAACATGGGGACCGGTGTGTTGACGATCACCGGTGGCAGCCCGGCCTTCGACGGCGATAACACCGAAGAGCTGATGCTCACCGGCACCGGCGATATGGTCTTTGGGACCAATCCGGATGTAACAACCGAATGGGGGGTCTCCGCGGACGACCTTTCCCTCATCGATGCGTCAGGTCTCTCCGGTGACCTGGATCTTGGTGTGGTTGATGATGTCGACAATACCGACTTCACCTTCATCTCGGGCACTGGCGTAACCACGATGACGATGATAGACGACACACTGGATGTCGGCCCCGGTACTGTAGCGGGCGTCGATACCGACGGTGATGGCATCGATGACATCGACGAGAACGGCTGGACCTTCGACTTCAGCGATGCCGCGGCCGGCAGCGAGTTGCACTTGGATTCTTCGCTGACCTTCACCAAAGGTCCGCTGACCATCGACTTGGGGGCGAACACCACCCTTTACATTGATGGCAATCCCGGTGATGTGGTGGATCTGACCGATATTGATCTGACCATTATCCAAGGGCTGGACATCGTGCTGGCCGATGAGGTGACCCTGGTGCTGACCGCGGATCAGGCCGACGGCTTGAGCATCGTCGCTGGGCCTGACACAGGCGCTACGGGCATCACCGCGCAGGTCAACATTGAAGATCTTGGGGATTACTCGGATCTCAACGCCAACGGCAAGAACGACGATCTCGACGAGTTGGTGCCCTACGATTTCAGCGGCATCGCAGAGGATATCGCTGGAAACGCCACCCTGGCGGACGATGATGTAACGCTGCATGTCGACACGAATCTCGGGTATTTCACGATCCAGCTGGACTGCCTAGTGGACAATGTGGCTACCGACCTCTCCGGGCAGACCATCCGGTTCGCCACCGTGGCTCAGGCGCAACGGGCGATCGTTGTCACCGGTGATGACGGTGACGGATCGGTCAACAGCACCAACGTGGTGTGGTTGTTCACCACCATCGATGACGTAATGAATCCCGATGGTGTGGATACGGTCGATTATGATCCGGGTATCGGCCGGTTGTTGTTCTCCGAAGACTTGGTCAACAATGAAGGGGGTCTGGTTGAAAACCTGTTCACCACGTTGCCCAGCTCGATTCTGCGGGTTGATTTTGCCACGCTGCAGGAGCTGGACATTCTGCTCTCATCGGAAGCGGTCAACCGGGTTATCGAGCTGTCCTCCTTCGTTGATATCGCCGACCTGACGTTCAGTGACGACGATGTCCAACCTGAAGAACACATCGAGACCCTCACAATTGTCATGGGTGGCGAAGTCGAAGTGGATGACATCGCCATAGACGATGTGGTCGCGGCTGCGGACACGGACCCGGCTTCGGTTCAGTTCAATCTGCTGACCATCGATTCGAGGGTCGCCTTGCACCAAGACCACTACATGGCGACTGAAGACTATATCAACGACAACGACGGACTCAACGAGACCGGAGAGAATGTCCAGCCTGATCCGGTCAACACCCTTGGCAACATTGGTGTCGGCGCCAGCAATGGTGTAGATCTGCTGGATGTGGTGATCAATACCTACGGCGTAGCTGTTTATGGTGCCGGAGGGACACCTGTCATTCCCGTCTATGATGTCAACGATGGGGCCGACCTGGTTGCCGCAACCCTCACCTTCGATTCGGAGGTGGCCGGCGAAACGGCCAACCTGGATATCAATGGGGCCAATGACGTTACCTTCAAATCCATCGACACCACCGATGCCGATATCGCCGCTCTTGTGGTGGACACGACCGGTCACACGGGGGTTTTCACTGTAACCGGCGGCAGCCCGGCGGCCAATGTGGACAACACCGAATCGCTGACGATCAACCCGGGCGATGCCGGCGTGGTCTTCTTTGGCTATGCCTGGGATGACGACGATAACGACGGTGTTGTCGAAGCCACCGATGGCGACGGCATCGTGGATCCAGGGGAGCACTCGCTGAATCTGGACGCTGCGGATGTACCCTACGCCGGTGTGGCGGGTGAAGAGCTGAGCCTCATCACCGTTACCGGCACCGGAGAGGTCTATCTCGGTGTGCTGGCTCAGATCGACGGCACGGACGACGATACGGATGGCGATACGGTGCCGGATCAGGATGCCTTCTTCCTGAACGGCAACGACAAGGCCACGACCTTTGCCATTCTGGGTGAGGGAGACGTTGATGGAACTCCTACGTCGCCGTCCCTGGACGCCGGCAACACCTGGCGGTTCGAGGATGTAAATCTGACAATTTCCGAGACAACCGCTCCCATGTTTGTGACGGGAGGTACACTGGAATTAACTGATGTCGACCTGATTATTGACGGCGATGTGGACCTGAGCATGCTGGTGGATGATCCTTTGACCCTGGCGGTCGAAGGACTGGTTCTGAGCGGCACCACCACCATCAATGTTACTGAAGGAAGCATCCTGAGACTGACGGTGGAGCAGGTGGATGCCCTGCAGACAGGAGGGTTCAATGTCACCGGTGAAGGTACGGTTGTGGTCACCGGCGAAAGCGATGACACCGACGGCGATATCGATACCGACTTCGGCAATCTGCGGACGGCATTTGTCGATCTCTCCGCCGTCACGCTCGCGGCCACGGATTTCGATCAGGCGTTGAACATCACTGCAAATGGCGCAGAAGATGTTGCTGGCAACGATCTGGTGGTCGGCGGCGTCCGTATTGCGCAGACCATCATTGGGTCAGATAACAATGACGCGCTGACGGTTGATGCAACTGCGAATGATGGGAATGAGGCCACGATCGACGTCATTACGCGGCTCGGAGCTGACACGGGTGATATCGGGGATCCCATGGACACGCCCACTGGCGTTGCAGATCCGGCTGAAGTCGCCGGGGACACTATTACTAAAGATACTTCTGTCCAAGTCCGGATTGAAGTTGATGCCGGCTTTGACCAGATCGATGTCCTTGACGGCGAGCCTGCGAATACGGATCAAGATGTCGTCGTGGTTCCGGGTACGGAGTTCTATGCAGCCGGCGTGACTAATGGTGGCTTTATTGCAAACTCCGACACGACCAATGGTGGGGTTGCCGTGATCGAGTCCGACGGCAGCGTTGACGAGACCATTGATTTGTCGGCAGCCGGCGGTGCAGAAGGCTGGTACCTGATCGGCGCGCCTGACTTGGCTTTTGGCGATATGACTACTCTGATTGGCAGCAATCAGGATGACATCCTCATTGACGGTCTTGCTGATACCGCTGACAACGATGGAGAGGAGGACACCTTATCCGGTAACGATGACCCGAGTGCCGACGATGCGGATCTCTTCATCTTCAATGTGGCAAAGTCCGATGTTGCTGAGGCTACGGCAACGGTGGTTGCTGAAGGAGCTGATTATGAGGAGATAACAGTTAACAATACGTTCTCTGGTGCAACGCTGCGCTTTGAGTTCATCATTGACGGCATTGCTCCGGCCTTTGTAACCATCACGGATCCGGGAACAGACTTTGCAACGACGGACGGGGTCGCAGCTGCACTGAATGACGCGATCAACGCTCGGTCTGACGCAACTTCGACCGTTGACGGAAGTGTCGTAACCGCGCGGGGTATCGATGGCCGCCAGTTTGATTTGCAGCAGGTCGTAGAAGATCCGAATGGAGTCGCAAACAACGTGACTGCTAGCTTTATTATCGATGAACTTGATGATTTCGGGGATTACGCCGATGATCCGACAGACACAGGCGATGCATCTATCCCGAACGATGATCGTACGGAAATGACGATCAACTTCACGGGCGCTGTAACAGAAGGTGAGGAGTACACCATCACTGTCCAACGAAGCGATGGTAGTTCGTACGAAGGCAATCATACCGTTGCAGCCGGGGAAAACCTCCAAGATGTCGTAGACGCATTGGCCGAGGATCTGAATACCAGTGCCGGCGGCGACCAGGGTTTCTACTCTGTTGGCTTCGGCACGGTCCCGGGCGATGCAACCCAGACAGGTGCTGCGGCGGCGTTCCAGATCGTTGCCTACGATATTGACCAGAAAGATGGCGGGTTTACGATCAATGGACTGGGCGGTAATGTTTTGGCGGGCACCAGCAGTGTGGTTGCACTCAGCTCGTCATCGATCCTTGATGGTTCTGAGACGAGCTTGGACGATGCCGATGCGGATGTGATTACTGACTTCTCGTCCGGCGAGGGTGACCAAATCGACATTGGTGATCTGCCGGCCGGTACTTCCGCGAACTACGATGAAGGTGCTGAAGTGGCAAACTTCGCAACGGCCCTGGCTGACGCCAACGCGGCGATGGAAACAGGGAAAATGTACTACCTGACATCCACGGCTGCGGACGAAGGGTTGCTCTTCTACGACGCCAATGCCGACGGAAATGCCGATGGTGTGCTCCAGTTGATCGGTGTGAACAACACTAACTTCGATTACACCGACATCGCTGCTTAATTAACCTTTAACCCGGTCAGACCTGCGGTCTGGCCGGAGATTAATCCTAAAACCCCGGCTTCTTTGCGAAACCGGGGTTTTTATAAAAATCCAATACCAAAGGAGAAAACAAATGCAGATTTTCGCAGACGGACTGAGCAGAATCACCCTATCCAACCTCAACCTCCGCATCACCCTGGTTCAGAACGGACCCGACAACAAGCAGGTAGAGGCCGGCACCCTGATCATTCCCGCCACCCAGGCCAACGCCATCGTCAACGGTCTGGTCAACAGCCTCAAGAAGCTCGACGAGCAGATCAAGGCCGCGGCCGAGGCCAAGAAAAAAGCAGGGGAACCGGATCAGATTAAAATCCAATAAAACAGAAAAGGGGACAGAAGGGAATTCCGGGATAAGGAATTCAGCCGTGGGAATTCCGGGGACAGTATATATATTTTAATTGACAGGTATTGCAGAAAAGTAAAAAGTAAAAAGTAAAAAGTAAAAAGTAAAACGTGAAACGTGAAACGTAAAAAGTAAAACGTAAAACGTGAAAAGTGAAAAGTAAAACGAAAAACGCCCTAAAGACACCTGGGGTAAATAGGGATAGCGACTGTTTTTCCTGACAGCGATCCTTCGACAGGCTCAGGATGACATTGTCATGGTGAGCCGAGCCTGCCCCATGGGTTTATCGAATGGAACCATCAGGGTGACAATTT
>MAEO01000082.1 GCA_001683985.1 Smithella sp. M82 | reverse complement strand
TGTAATCATTGAACTTTCAGTGAAAATCCATCCATATTTTCTCACATCCAATGACTTTCTGCGGAAGATGGGTTAACAATAGAAGGAAAGATGTTCCAGTCTTCCGCTCCAGTATTGTCAAACACATTCCAAAGCGGTGTGGGAATTTTTGCTTCATTCAGAATTCTTTTTACCGCCGGTTTATCATGTGCCAATGCCAGGACATCATATGATGAACCAGTAAAAACAAAAGCCCTCTTCTCCATAACAGCAGCTATTAAAGGTTCACTATGCGGAACGCCGGGAAGTTCTTCACACCAGTTAAATACTACATAATCACGAGGATTAAAGACACTCAATCTTTCCACCAAACAATCGTCTTCAACCGCAACGACTTCGATGGAATGACCCAATTCGCTTAAAGTATTACCAAGCGTTGCGACATCCTGTCCGGTTTCTTGTTTTTCTTCAGATGTCCATTCAGGATTGATGTTATGAAGAAGAAGCACTGGAATATCATATTGCAGTTCATCCATAACCTTCCTGCCTTATGCCCTGTCGAATGAGCTTTAGTTTTTGTTCTATATATTTCTTATATGAATTCTGTTCTCACAACTTGATAAATTATAAAATATTTAATCATAATATTTTAATTTTAATGAATTTTTGTTTGTCCTTATCCAACAAAGAGTCGGAATTAAAAAACCGCCACCTGATCTTTTTAATCAGATGGCGGCCCGACCATCAAAATAACTCTCTCCACAAGCATCTTTGAACTTATGGACCCACTTTCCTCTTGATCAATTCTCTTAAAGATCATCAATGAATTAACTGTTTTAATGCTACACAGATTAAAGAAATGTAAGAATTGCGTTATTATTTTACAGATAAAAGCAATAAACATTTTTTAAATAGACAAAATTTTATTTTAATAATCTTTGCGGGCAAGAATCGTTTCACATTCTGTTGCCAGATCATTGAGTCGTTCAAGGCCGCGAACATTATCGACTGCAACCAGTAAATTCTCCAAACCATTAGCAATGTGTTTAAGAAAAGCTGTCTTGTGTTTCTTGAGTCCCAGGAAACCGTATGCTCCCAGTGCCTGCAAAAGCCGCTGCACCGAACCTTCCCAAAAATTTTGAATAAATTCGTCACGGCTGTAAGATGGATTCATGAGCTCATAATAAAAATCCAGCAACTCGTTTTTTTCTTCATCGGTAAATGTGACGTAAGGATCGCAGATCAGGGAACCCAGGTCATAAAACAGGCAACCTCTGCGCATTCCCTGAAAATCAATCATAACCGGTTTACCGTTTTTAATCATGATGTTTTGCGACTGAAAATCGCGGTGAATCAGACACGGCTCTGGTTTTTGCAGGCGCCCGGAGAGCGCGTCCAGTTCTCTGTCTAACATTGCGGTATCCGCAGACGATAGTTTTACTTTGCAGACTTCCCAGACAAAATTTTCCAGAAAATAATCATGCTCCCATTTATAGAGTCGGGGACCGTAACTCTCGGATAATTTCAAATTCGAGGGAATGGATTTCAAATCAAAAGAATGCAACCGATGGATCTGAGTAAGCGCCTCAAAATAATGATTGCGCCTCTCTCCCCACGGTTCAAATCTCAACGACCACAAATCAATGTCGCCCAGATCTTCCATCAGAATAAAATGGCGTGAAACATCATGCGTGAGAATCCTCGGCACCAAAATATTCAACGAGGCCATAAATTTGTTTATACCCAACCAGCAAGCATTCTCCGCTACTTCATTGCCGTAATGCATGAGAATAAAACTGGTTTCATGCTGAAGGGAAACCCTGATAAAACTTCGGTCGGAGCCGCCCTTCTTTATCGGCACGAGTTCGAAATTTTTCGTACCCAAATGATCGCTTAAGAATTTTTGTATTTCTTTCTGTATAAGTTCCATTTTCATTTTTTGTCATCGCGAGTCCCGATTTATCGGGACGCGGCGATTTTAATAAAGCCAGAGATTGCTTCGTCGCTTCGCTTCTCAATGACAATCAAGCAATACCTGCCTTGTTCAACTTATTATATTCCTCCACCGTGCCCACATCATACCACCTACCGTCGTCAATCACCACACCGCCGACGGAGCGCGGATTTTCTTCTATCATCTCGACCAGTGGCAAAACTATTGATTCGATTTTACCTGCTGTCAATCGCTTCAGGAAAGTTTTTTCCACAATGTAGATACCGGCAAAAAGGCATCTCTTTACACCTTCATTTTTCAGAATATGCCGCATGTCGCAAACAAAACCTTCCTTATCAACATTAACATTGAGTAACTGCCCGCTTGAACGCAGCGCCAGCGTGACGGATGTTTTCAGTTCAAAATGCTTTCTAATAAGCAATTCAATCGGCATGTTGGTAAGGATATCGCCGTTGTAAACGATGATGCGTTCGTCTTCGGCAATCAGGTCTTCAATGTTTTTAATGCCCCCTGCGGTATCCAGTAAAACCGGCTCATGGCGAAATGTGATCGGAATATCTTGCCAGTTATTGTCGGGAAAAAACTCGGCATATTTTTGTGCACAGTGATGCGTGTTGACAATAAATTGTTTAATGCCGACAGCCCGCAAATGTTCCATAGCAAAAGTGATAATCGGACGTCCGCCGATTTCCAGAAGCGGCTTGGGCATGTTTTCGGTAAGCGGCCGGAGCCTCGTTCCCAGCCCTGCCCCTAAAATAAACGCTGTGTTGATTTGTTTGATATTCATAATTTTATTTCACATATTGCTAATTATCTGTCCCCCGCTGGCGGGGGCAAAAAAAAGGGGGGGGGATGCTTTTCGTTTTATATTTCGCAATTTTGTCCCCCCCCGTCGCTTCGCGACACCCCCTCTCAAGGGGGACAAACATCGCCCTAACCTCGTGGTTCTTTTTTAAGTTTTTTACCGTATTCCGGATCAATTTTCACCAGCGCCGCCACAATAAAGCCCGGAATGGTGGTAATCAAAATCCAGATGAAGAAATTTTTATAGCCGAGCATTTCCTGAATCCAGCCGCTGCCCATCGCCGGAATCATCATGCCCAGCGCCATGATTCCCGTGCCGATCGCGTAAAAGACAGTCTTATAATTGCCCTGCGAAACCATGATCATATACATGGTGTAGGCCGTAAAGCCGAAACCGTAGCCGAATTTTTCCACCGCCACGGCGGAACCGATCAGCCATAAATTATGAGGCTGATAATGTGACAGATACACAAAAATCAAATCCGGCAGGTGCATAATAAAAACCATCGGCCACAGCCAGTATTTCAAACCGTTTCTGTAAATCACATAGCCGCCCAGCAGGCCGCCCAGCATCAGCGCAATGACGCCGACCGTGCCGTAAATGATGCCGATATCCGCGGTGGTCAAACCCAACCCGCCTTTGCTGATTTCGTCGCGCAAGAAAGGAACAACCATTTTTGTCAGTTGCGCCTCGGCAAAGCGGTAAAGCAAAAAAAAGCTGATGATTACCGGAATATCCTTGCGCCGGAAAAACAGGGTAATAATGCGAAAGTATTCCGCAATAAAGTTTTTGGATTTATCCCACGGCGCGCTGATATCCTCGGCAGGCTTCGGCAATGCAAATAAGTGATAAATAAAAAAAGCCAGAAAAACCGCCGCGACGCCGATAAAAGACAGCGACCAGGCGCTCGCCGCCGGATAGCCGTACTTTTGCAGCATACCGGCCAGAAAAACCAGACCGCCTTCGGCGGCAATGACGGCAATGCGGTAAAATAAAACGCGTACGCCGACAAACGCGGCCTGCTGCGGCGTGTCGAGTCCCAGCATATAAAAACCGTCTGCGGCGATATCGTGCGTGGCGGAGCTGAAGGCCATTATCCAGAAAACAGCCAGCGAGCAGCGCACAAAATCAGTCGTCGGCAACGTCAGGGCGACACCGGCAAGCGACGCGCCAATCGCCAGTTGCATCGCCAGTATCCAGAAACGCTTGGTGCGGAAAATGTCAACGAAAGGACTCCATAGCGGCTTGATGACCCAGGGAAGATAAAGCCAGCCGGTGTAAAAAGCGATCTGCGTGTTGGAAAGCCCCATGTCTTTGTAAAGCACAACGCTGACGGTCATGGCGATGGCGTAGGGTATGCTTTCGGCAAGGTAAAGAGAAGGCACCCATGTCCAGGGATTCCAAGCCGCATTCATTACAGTTTCTTTTTTTGGTTCAGACATTATTTCTCTCTTTTATAAATTATGTCACTTCGACCAACGGGAGAAGTCTTATTTTTATGATAATCTTTAAGATTCCTCATCCCGATAAATCGGGATTTCGGAATGACAATTTGTAGATGACATACCCTTAATATAACTTTTTCAACTCAGCGCCGGTGAAGTAATGCGCCAGTATTTCTTCCGCTTTGAATCCTTTGGCTGCCATCACGGCCGCTCCTATCTGACACAAACCAACGCCATGTCCCCAACCACCTCCGTTAAAAATAAAACGGCTTATTTCACCATCCGCATTTATCTCTGACGAAACAACAAAAGCGCTGCTCAAAAGATGATTTGGTGAAAGCCATCGCCGGATTTCCAGTTCCTTGCCGACAATCATAGTTCTTTTCGAACCTTCAATTTTCAGTCGTGAAATTCTGCCGGACGGGCCCCGTTGCAAAGGCTCGATATTTCGCAGAACACCGAAATCAATTCCTGATTTTTTTCTTATTACTTCTTCGAGTTTTGGTCGCTCGTAAATTTCCTGCCAACGGTAAAAATCAGGCGTTTCCTGATCAAAAGCAGGCAAAATATTTTTCAGCAATTCTTTATCCATCGTATTGCAATAAGCGCCGGGATTCCCGGTCAGCCATCTTTCAGCATCGCTCTCCGAGCGAACGGGAGAATGAGGATCAATACCATCGCTCACATTACTCAAATAATCATAATTTTGATCTTCCCAGGCGGTTGAGAAAACGTCTGTCTGCCCGCCGCAGCATTTGTAATATCGGGCGTCGCAGATTTCTTCATTATAAACCAAAAATTTTCCACGGGTTTGACTTATCGCCTTTCGAACATTTTCGGAAATAATTCTTGTTATCCCCTGATAACGCTGACAATGATCGTCAGCGCAAACATCAAATCCCTCATGGTCATTGACATCCTGCCAGACAACGATTTCGTTTTCAGTTTTGATTTGTGTGGAAGACTGAACTGCTTTCTTTTTTGCCGGCATTGTCACAAGCCAACTGCGGGCTGTTATCGCCTGTACTTTTAAAAATTCCAGCGGAGCGGCAGCGGACATTTCCGAAGAGATAACACTTTCCAGATAATCCTCCAGAAGAATCTTGTTGATAAGATTGAAAGCGGAATCGGAGATTGCTGATAGAAGCAACTCACCGCGAAACGATTGTTCCTGAGTTCTCTGCCAGTGAAAATCAATGCCGATTTTCACATTGAACACAGTAAAAAAAGCTTCGCCGTCGGGCATCAGCAGAATTTCTTTTTGCCGGAATATTTCTTTGTCCACGGAATCCCTGAGTACAATCTGACCACTATCAGCGTAAACGGCAAAACAGCCTTCCAGCGTACGTTTATCCGGTAAAAAAAATCGGCCGTTTAAAGTCAGTCGCGTCTCACTATAATTTTGCAGTAAGGCGACTTTAATTTCAGGCTCCTGATCAATCATAGATGATTTTCTACGGGTAAAAGCTTTAGAAGTCAAGGAACTAAATACTTGAATATCATTGATTTATCATGTATGACTTTTTGAAATTCAAACGATCGGATGGTTTATGGCGCATATCTGGCCAATTGGGGGAGGCAAAGGGGGATCAGGAAAGAGTTTCTTAGCCAGTTCTCTGGGACGGCTTTTGGCAAAAGCCGGCAAAAAAACTCTGCTGATTGACCTTGATCTGGGTGCGGCAAACCTGCATACAATGGTTGACGTTCCTTACCCGGACAAGTGTTTTTCTGATTTCGTTTCGAGAAAAATAAATTTACTGGAAGATACCGTTCTGGCAACTCCCTTCCCCCACCTTTTTTTGATCAGCGGCGCTCACGACAGCCTGGATATTGCCAATCTTTCTTATGAAAAAAAAATAAAAACATTGAAATCCATAGCAAAACTCAAATACGAACATATTATTCTGGATCTTGGAGCGGGCACGGCCATCAACACTCTTGATTTTTTCCTGGCCTCCGGAAACGGTATATTCGTCACCACGCCGGAGCCGACTTCCATTGAAAATGTTTACCGGCTGATGCGCGCCATTTATCTGCGTCGCATTCGCCATTATTTTACGACAGATGAATTTAAAGCGCTGGAGAAGAAGGTGAAAGAACTTTTGGGCGATGATTATTTTAACAAACCGGAAAATATCGTTGCCGTTGTCCGCAAGGAATTCCCGGAAAAATTCGCGCTGATCAGAAAAGATTTCAATTCTTTTCATTTTAAACTTATTCTCAACCAGTTGCGCAAGCAGGATAGCGTAGAACTGGGCTCACAAATATGTAAAATCATCAAAAAGCATCTCGGACTGCATGTTGATTTTGCCGGCAACATCGCTTATGATGAACATGTTCACGATGCCATTTGTCAGAGAGTGTCGTTCCTGGATCGTTATCCCCACACCCGTGCCGCCAATGATTTACGCGAATTAAACAGGAAGATGAGTAATTCCTTCGGCGAACAACTGATTCTTAACTATCTTTAAAATTTATAATTTGAGGCAGTAAATGGAAAAAGATTTCACCCGGTTGAATTATTACGAAATGCTGGATATCAAACCAAACGCGACAGCGCTGGAAATTCGCGTAGCATATAATTCCGCGTTACAAATGTATCAACCCGATTCTCTGGTCAGTTATTCCTTCTTTTCACAGAAAGAAAGAAAAGAAATACTTGCCCGGCTGGAGAAAGCTTATTTTACGCTCATCAATGAAAAAGAAAGAGAAATTTACAATGGCGAGCTTGTCCGGGCGGGCGTTCTCAAATCTACGGAAATAAGCCCGGCAGCAAAAGGCCTTGTCAGTATTTTTGAATTTAACCGGCAAAAGGATACTCCGGGCATGCCGAAAATTCACAGCTCCGAATTAAAAGAAAAATTTTCTCAAAATCAGCGCATCAGAGAAATAATTTCCCGGCAGGAAATCAAAGGCGCCGATCTGAAGGAAATACGAAACGAACTGGGTGTTACTATTGAAACAATTCATCAGCAAACAAAAATACGTCTCGATTATCTGCATTGGGTAGAAGACGATAAAACAGAAAAACTGCCTGCGGCGGTTTTTCTCAAAGGTTTCATTAAATCCTATTTAAAATGCCTCTGCATAGAACCGGCGGATGAAATCAGCGCCCGTTACATGAATTCTCTGGAACACAAAAATTAGCTTGACAGGAAAAACTTTGATGCGCATTATTTAAAAGCAACTGTTTGTTGTAAACATTATTAAATGCGGATTTTTATTTCTTATATTCTCGGTATCTCCAGTGTGAGAACATTTCAACATACAATAACTTAAGATGACTTTATAAGGAGTATTAATGAAAAAAATATCAGCATACTTATTGTTGCTAAGTCTGATTATAATTTTCATATCCGCCTGCGGTTCAAGTAACGATACACCAACAGTTGAACCGTCACCGCCATCTATGGTAGGCGCGCAACTGCGGGCCGATGCCAAAGATGGGCAAGTCACTCTCTACTGGCCGATGGTAGCAGGCGCCGACACTTACAATGTTTATTATAGCGCTTCCGCTACCTTCACGAAATCTACAGGAATTTTATTTGCGACCGGGTTACCTAGTGCACCATGTACCGTTACTAGTCTTAATAATGGAACAACTTACTACTTTGCTTTTACAGCCGTAAGTACCGCCGAAGGCGAAAGCGATTTGTCGGAAATAATTCCGGCTACGCCGCAAGATACACCTGTCCCACCAGAATTTCCTAAGAATGTCCGCGCCAATGCGGGAAACGGCCAGGTTACCGTCACTTGGACTCCTGTGGCTGGTGCCGAAGTATATAATGTATACCAATATTCGAATTTCAATGATTTAACTCTCGCTGCTGAAATTAAAAGTACTGGTTGTACCGACAGCCTGTGCTCATTTACGGCAACTGGCCTGACAAACGGAACAACTTATTTCTTTTATCTAACGGCTGAAAATAACACCAGTGATAAGTCAAATGTGGTTAAGGCTACACCACCAAACTTTGTTGACAACAATTTCGTGGTATCAGAAGGACCTTCAGCACCTCAGAATGTCAGCGCAACAGCAAAAGACAAAATGTTGACGCTCACATGGACCGCTCCGAGCGGTGCAACCCCGAACACTTTTTACAATGTTTATTACAATGAAACTGAATACCCCTTCACACCTACGGCAGACAACAAATTCCCCGAACGTACCAGCCCATGGGATTTTAGCGGGCTGACAAATGGGACAACTTACTACCTTTATTTAACGGCTGTTCTGGCAAGTGGTCCCTCTTTTGGCGCGTATGCCACACCGACCGCAACTCCGCCGCCAATGGCCCCTGTTCTCGAACCTCCAACATTAGTAGGCTCTACTGTGACACTCACATGGAATGAGGTTACGGCTATACCGGCAGTTACCCACTACTACGTATATGTCGGTATAGCCCAGGGAGTTTCAAAGGAAACAGGAGATGCCTCTTTAGTATCTGATCTCACACCTCCATTGACTACATCAGCTACTCTGCCCACCGGCACCTACTATATAGTCGTAACGGCAGTTAATGACTACGGCGAAAGCGCGGAATCAAACGAAGTATCAGTGACAGTGCCTTGATGTATAATCACACAGATAATAAAAAGGGGGCTTGAACGCCCCTTTTTATTATGGGAAAAGTTTTGTTGACGCCCATAATCAATTGAATCAAATTCAAATCTATGTTAAACACTAAGCGTAGCTTAACAGTCAGCGGAGTGAACAATAAATGAGTGTTTTCGAATACGTAGCGCTGGACGAAAAGGGCCGGCAACGCAAAGGTTTTATTGACGCGCCCGGTGCGGCCGCGGCGCGACAGAAACTGCGCGAAGAAAACATTTATCCCGTCGAAATCAACCAGACCGACAACAAAAAAGTATCCGCTTTATCGCAGGTTCTAAAGTTCAACATCTGGCAGCGGGTTTCCGCAAGCGAAATTTCCATATTCACCCGTCAGCTGTCAACTCTCTTGGGCGCCGGCATGCCGTTGGTGCCTTCTCTTTCCATTATAATCAGGCAGGCCGAAGAAGGGCTGCTGAAAAAAACTCTCGTGCAAATCCGCGAGCAGGTTAATGAAGGCAAAAGCCTGACCGAAAGCATGTCCGGTTTTCCGCAAATCTTTCCGCCTTTTTATTTAAATATGGTCAGGGCCGGGGAAGCATCGGGAACCATCAACCTCGTTCTGGAGCGGCTGGCCGATTTCCGGGAAAGTCAGCAGGCATTAATGAACAAAATCCGTTCCGCGCTTGCTTATCCGATTATTATGTTTTTTATCGGCAGCGCCGTTATTTTACTGCTGATGACTTTTGTTGTCCCCAAAATTACCGGCATTTTCACCGATATGCACCAAACCCTGCCGCTGATTACATTAATTTTAATTGCCGTCAGCAATTTTTTAAAATCTTTCTGGTGGCTTATTTTGATAATTCTCGCCGCTTCGATAGTCGCTTTCCGGCACACGACAACAGGTACGGAAGCAGGCAAACGCCTGTGGGACAATATCAAGTTGAAAGTTCCGGTGTTTGGCAAGATCAACCGAAAAATCGCGATTACCCGTTTTTCCCGTACACTGGCCACTTTGCTGCAAAGCGGAGTTCCGCTTCTTCAGGCAATGGAAATTGTCCGCAATGTAGTCAATAATGTTATTATCGGCGATGCAATTGCTAAAGCCTCCAAAGACGTGGAGGAAGGCAAAGAGCTATCGGGTCCATTGACGCAAAGCGGCATATTTCCTCCCATGGTAACGGAAATGATTGCTGTGGGAGAACAAAGCGGCACAATGGAGGCAATGCTCAACCGCATTGCCGCGACTTATGAAACAGAAGCTCAGGCGGATATAATGGTCATGACTTCTCTTCTGGAGCCGGTAATGATACTGGTCATGGGATTTGTGGTCGGCTTTATTGTTGTTTCCATTTTGTTGCCGATATTTGAAATGAATCAGTTGGTGAGATGAAGTAGGGCGCGTTCCCCGAACGCGCCGCGGACTGCTCGGAGAGCAGTCCCTACAATATCCACATATGTTACCAAGGTGACACCTTCGCCAGCGGAGGACAGAAAATAACAAAAAAACAGGGGTTGATTATGAAAAAAAACAGGCAAAAGAAAAACGGACAGGCGGGGTTTACCTTAATAGAACTAATGGTGGTTATTATTATTTTGGGAATTCTTGCCGGTCTTATCATTCCCCGTATTATGGGACGCCCCGACGAGGCACGGCAGGCCAAGGCTAAAATACAGATAGAAGCCATGGAATCAGCGCTTAAACTTTACAAACTCGATAACGGCAGTTATCCCACCACCGAACAGGGATTGCGCGCTCTGGTGGAAGCGCCTACTATAGGCAACCTTCCCCAAAACTGGCGTCAGGGCGGCTATCTGGAAAAAGGCAAAGTGCCCAAAGACCCCTGGGGAAATGAATTTATTTATGTCAGTCCGGGCAGCCATAGCGATTTCGATTTAATCTGTCTGGGCGCCGACGGAGAACAGGATGGAGAAGGCGTTAACAAAGATATCAATAATTGGGAATTAGAATAAACAAACCTCCATGAAACGCTATCAGGCAGATCATTTGAAACGCCATGACGCTCCTTTACGCCTTTTTCAAATAATCAGGACACAGGGGTGTTTTACTGCATCTTCCGGATTCACCCCGTTAGAGTGGGAACGCCCCGCTTTTCAAAGCGGGGATAAATGGAAAATTAAATTAAAGCAACCAAGAAAGCCCCGACCTTTAGGCCAGGGTCAAACGGGGTTCACACTTTTAGAATTGCTGGTTGTCATCATCCTTGCAGGAGTGATTGTAGTTTTGGCTGTTCCTTCCACAAGGGACGCATTAACCGGAGACAGTTTAAAAAAAGCTTCACGCCAATTTATAGCAATGGAAAGAAAGCTGCGTGGTGACGCCGTACGCGATCAGATAGATTACATTTTATGTATAGACATACCGAATTCTGCCTACTGGGTTATCACTTCCGACATGACGCCGGAAAAACAGGATGAAATAAAAAAGACCGCCAAACGTCTGCCTGCTGATGTCGTCATTGCCGATATAGTTGACGCAAGCAACAAAAAGAAATTCGACGGCGAAGCAAGAATTATTTTCAGAAAAAGTAATACCTGTTCTCCGGCCTTAATTCATCTTTCCTACAAAGAAGACAACATGACGATAGCAATCAATCCTTTCCTTGGTGTAACCGGTATTTACGACAAATATGTGGATGTTTCCATTAACGATGCGGGAACTTCCCGTGCCCTGTAAACAAAGGATGGCTTCATGGCTATAAAAAAAACATACGGTTTTACACTTCTGGAAGTTATGATCGCCATGGCTATTTTAGCCATCGCCCTTGTCGCCATCTTCCAAATGCAGTCACAGAGCATTTCCATGTCCACCGATTCACGTTTTATGACCACAGCGGCGCTTCTGGCTCAGAGCAAAATGGTTGAGGCGGAAACTTATTCTACTTTAACCAATCGCCGCGAAGACGGTGATTTCGGCCCCGATTATCCTCAATATATCTGGCATCTGGAAATTGGCGATACTCAACTGCAACAGTTTAAAAAAATTGAAGTTACGGTAATCAATAAATTATTTATCAATCGCGGGAAATACATCCTTGTTCTTTACAAGACACCGGGAATATAACGAATGACTAAACAGCTTATAAAAAATATTACTGATAGAAGAATTGCCAACAGCCCACGTGTTATGAGCCGGATATATTCTGCAGATGCTTGCCCGGCGAATGAGACTGTGTTGCAATTCATATTTATGTCATTTCGATACGAAGCGAGAAATCTTGTTTTTAACAAATTCAGGGCTTTAAGATTCCTCACATACGTTCGGAATGACAGCTCTCACTATCGCAACACAGTCTCGAATGCCGGAAGTGTTTTTCAACAGCCCTCTTGCAGGGGATTTACACTGGTTGAGATACTAATTGCCATCTTCATTCTGGGATTGGTCATGACCACTGTTTATGTCTCCTACAGTTCAATATTGAAAGTTTCACATGAAATGGACGAAGAAAACAGTATTTACAAGATGGCCCGCACATCCATGAACAGAATGATCAGGGATTTATCGTCTCTGCAGACCAACTCCGGCTCTTTTGACTTTCACGCACAGAAAAAAACATTAAGCAAGACAGACTTTTATTATCTTTCCTTCTGGTCGGCTTCTCATCTGGCTTTTGACGAAAATGAAGGAGAAGGACGTCCGGCAGCAATCAGCTACTACGTACAAGAGGATGAAGGTGGAAATACCTTTTCGTTGTGGAGATCCGATACTTCCGGCTCCAAGCCGGACAAAGAGAAAAACCAAGCCGGCGCATTTATGATTTGCCGGGATATCGATTCCTGGAAATTAAGGTTTTACGACTCCACAGGCAGAGAACTGGAATCCTGGGATTCTTCATCGTTTACCGAACAAAAAGGCAAGGCTCCCACAGCTGTAAAAATAGAACTGTCTCTAACCAATTTGAATGACAAAGAAAAACCGTACAAATTCATGACAAAAGTGTTTTTACCGGTAAATAAATAAGGATTATGAAGAATAAATTCACAAACGATAAGGGAATTGCTCTCATCACAGTCATATTGATTGTCGGCATCTTAGTGGCTGTGGTCATCGAACTGAACAGATCGTCACGCGCTGAAATTTATGACGCAACCAACATCAGCGACGGAATTAAATTGACTTATATCGCCAAATCCGGATTCTACGGAGCCGTAGCCTTACTGTCCAATTCCAAAAATGATTACGAAACACTGCGTGATGACTGGGCAAAAGCAGAGCTTTTATCCCAACAATCCGCGTCTCTTTTTCCTGACGGTTGCTTTATCACGACAATCGAAGACGAAGCAGGCAAAATTCCCCTCAATAAACTGGTAAACGGCAATGAATACAATTCAGACATCAAAGAAATATTAATCAGATTGCTGAGCGAGCCGGAATTAGGACTGGATGAAAACAAAACTGCAGAAATTGTCGATTCCATCAAAGACTGGATTGATGCGGATGATTCAATCACAGGCAACGGAGCAGAGACTTCTTACTACACCTCTTTGGATCAGCCTTATGAAATAAAAAACGCTCCGCTGGATTGCATTGAAGAATTGCTTATGATAAAGGGAATAACCAAAGAAATCTACTATGGAACAAAAGAAAAACCGGGGCTGAAAGAATACGTTACCGCAGACAGTGACGGGATAATAAATATCAATACGGCGCCCAAAATGGTTTTACGAGCGCTTTCCGACGGAATCAGCGCTGAGTCAGCCGACTCAATGGATGAATACCGCCGGAAAGAAGGCAATGATTTATCCGACCCGCAGTGGTATAAACAAGTTTCCGGTATGGCGGATGTGACAATCAAACCCGAACTAATTACTGTCAGAAGCAACTATTTTAAAATCATTTCCACCGGCAGGATGCAGAATATGGCGCAAAGCGTAAGCGGCGTGGTAAAAAGATCACAGCAAAAATCCTTCCAGATAATCAAATGGAGGCAGGATTAATGCCGCAGACCGTATTAGGACTGGATATTGGCCGGAGCACGATTAAAGCCGTTTTATTGACAAAAAAAGGCCTGACCGGGAACCGGATTCTTGCCGCCGAAACTCTGGATATTAATGTTTGCGGCGGAATTGAACCGGCTCTGAAAAAATTGGCGGAAAACAAAAGTTTTTCTAAAATCCCCTGCTGTGTTTGCCTTCCGCCCGGCGATGTAATGTTCAGACAGGTCAATCTTCCTTTTCACGATGATAATAAAATCAGAAAAACATTAACTTTTGAATTGGAGCCGCTTATTCCCTTTCCCATAGATGAAGTAGCAACCGATTACCTGACAATTCCCGATGACGGACTTTTCGTGGCCGCACTGGCTAAAAAAAGTATTCAGGAATGGATAGAAAAAGTGGAAGTCAATCTGGGAAGCGTATCTATTATCGATGTTTCTTCTGGCGCACTTGCCGCACAAGTTTTAACCGATAAAATATCACGATCCGGCGGAGTCATTCTGGATATCGGGGCTGTTTCAACTGCGGCGGTCTTTTATGAAAACGCCTCCATTGTTCAGGTTCGTTCACTCGCTTTCGGCGGAGATCAAATAACGGCAGCCCTGGCACAGGATTTATCCGTCGAAAAGGATGAAGCTGAGAAACTGAAAATTAAAGGCGAGTACCCCGGCAAAAGCGTCAAGGTCAATGAAACTTGCCATCGCTTTTGCCTGGAACTAAAAAATACTATCGAATACCTGAAATTGAACGGTTTAATCCGGAATAATCTTGCTCACATTACTATAACCGGAGGAGGTTCTCTGTTTATTCCATTGCAAAGAAAGCTCGAAGAATCTTTTGCAATGCGGCCGGAAGTTCTTGACCTTATCCGGTTAAAGCAACTGGAAATGGAGAAAAATATTGAACATAAGTACTCATCACAAATAATGAATACGGCCTG
Organism: Smithella sp. M82; assembly: GCA_001683985.1. Lineage (GTDB taxonomy): Bacteria > Desulfobacterota > Syntrophia > Syntrophales > Smithellaceae > Smithella. Next base: position 11,436 of record MAEO01000082.1, on the reverse strand, counting down.
CGCCGCGGCAATGAGAACTCTTCTTTTAGGTCACAAATCTTTTAACTTCCGTCAGGGAGAATTTGCCGCAAAAAATGCCGGCTTCAATATTAAAGAACAATTTAAATGGGCAGCGGCAGTTGCCGGAATAATTTTCTTTCTGGCAGCGGTCAATCAGTTTCTTGATTACAGATTAAAAACTCAGCGCCTTGCCGATATCAAAAAACAAATCACTTTTCTTTTCAAGAAAAATTTTCCGGAAGCTGCAGTAATGATTGACCCTGTGCAGCAACTTCAGACAAAACTCGCTGAAAATAAAAAGACTTTCGGGTTTTTCGAAGGCATACGGAATGTTCCGGTAATCGATTTATTAAAAGAGATTTCCGGTTTGGTTTCAACTTCTCATGATATAGTCATCAACGATTTCAGTTACGAAAATTCCGCCGTTACGATTAAAGCCCAGGCTAAAAACATTGATGATGTTTCCGCAGTAAAAAATGATCTTCTGCAATCCAAATATTTTAAGGACGTGGCCATAGGATCGACAAGCCTCGCCAAAGACGGCGGCAAAGTTGATTTTGATTTAAGGATCGAGCTTAAATGATCAATAATTTTTGGAATAAATTGGATAAAAGGCAGCGATACTTAGTTGCCGGTACGGCAGTCTTTGTTTTGATTGCGCTTCTTCTGGAAATCGTTTTTTTCCCCTTTTGGAAGGCGAAAGAAAGACTTACAAAAGCAATACAGACTAATCAAAGAAAACTGGCCGAAACAAGTGCGCTGGATAAAGAGTTTTCTCTCCGGGAAGCAAGAATGGCAGAAATAAAAAAATCTTTGTCTGTACGCAGCGCTGATTTCACTTTATTTTCCTATCTGGAAAGAAAAGCAACACAGGCAAATGTTAAAAGAAATATCAAATACATGAATTCTTCCCGCGGCGCTCAATCGGCTTCTTTTGAAGAATCGCTAATCGACATGAAACTGGATAAAATCACCATCAGACAACTCACCGACTTTTTATATTTTACCGAATCGCCGGCAGATCTGGTTAAAATTAAAAAAATTGTCATAAACAAAATGAAAGAAAGTCCGGAATACTTGAGCGCACAGTTACAAATATCTTCTTTTCAGACATTAAACCGAAGATAGAGGAATAAACAGCCGGATGAGCATTCTGAATAAAAAAGTCTTATTATTTACGTTATATGGAATATTCATCACCATAGTATTTTTATATTTGCTTTTCCCCTCTGATCTTGTCAAAAGCAGACTGGAAGACACTGTTAATTCGCCGGCTTTCACCCTTAAAATGGAGTCTCTGCGGCCATCCCCGCCCTTTGGATTAAAGCTTAAAAATGTAGCCGTAAATTCTACTTCTCCGGCAAACATCTATTTTCAGGGCGATGTGCTGGATTTGCAGTTTCATCCGTGGAATTTCCTGCAAAAACATACTTATATCGGATTAAGCGGCAAAGCTTACGGCGGCAGCTTTGACGGATATGTTGATTTGACTTCTCTGTCAAAAATATATCCGCCGACAAAAGCAAAGTTAAATTTTAAAAATATTGATCTGGCCAGGTGCGCTTTGATCAGAAATTTTTTAGGAAAAGGAGTTACAGGAAAATCAAACGGAGTCTGGACATATATTTCCAACGGCAAAACCGGGGGAAATTCTTCCGGAACAATCGTACTTTTTCTAACCGGAAGCGCCTATCCTTTAGTCGATCCGTTTCTGGGGCTGAACCGAATAGAATTTGATCGTGGCGAAATAAAAGCTCATTTTAAAAATAATCTTTTAAGGATAGAAAAATTACAAACATTCGGTCCTCAAATAAATTGCTTATTACGGGGACAAATAATTCTTGCCGACAATTTTAAAAACAGTCAGCTTGATCTAAACGGTACAATGGAAATTGCAGGGAAAAACAAAGCTAAAATTAATATTACTATCAGCGGAACACTGGATAACCCGATATCCCGCTATATTCAATGAAGGCTGCACTGGTAATGGATATGTGGCATAAAATGACAAAAGTCGTAAAAGAACGGGGTAACCGGATAAGAAACATTAATGCTTTTTCGGCAATTGATATTACTCTCTTGAGGCCATTCTTGATTTTGCTGGCAATAACAGTGTTATCTTACGAGGCAGTAGATCTTTTTTACAAAATCATCAGTTTCCCTCTCATAAAACAACCTGTTGCCTCTAAAAATAACGGGAGCGCGTTTGCGTCCACAGACAATGCCCGGTCTAATCAACTTCAGGATTACGAAATCATTGCCGAACGGAATCTCTTTCTTTCTACTTTGAAAATCATGGGGGATAAACAACTGGAAGGCGGTCTTTTCGATGGCGATCAGAAAAATATGGACTTCGAATTAAAAGGAACTGTGGCTTATAATTCTTCTTTCGGCTTTATCGTTATCGAAGAACGCGGTAGCCGCAAGCAAAAATTATTTCGTCTGGGAGACTGGATCGGTTCGGCCAAGCTGATAAAAATAACCCGCAATGCGGCAACACTATTAAGTGGGGATAGAGAAATAACATTAAAAATAAAAGCTACGCTGGAAGGATCTCTGCTTCCCGACTCACCAGCCACAGGAACTAATCAGGCCGTTTACAAAAATTTAAGTTTAAGCAGACGATTCGTAAATGAAAATTTAAACGATTTGAAATCAATAATGAGTCAGGCTGTTGTACGCCCTAATTTAAATGAAGGTGTCCAGAAAGGATATATTATTTCCAATATAGCTCACAATAGCCTTTACGAAAAAATGGGACTTAAAAACGGTGATATAGTAATTGATATAAATAATCAGCGTATACGGAGCGCCGATGATCTATTACAGACGATAAATTTATTGCAGTCCGGTGACAGTATTGCTTTGAATATTAAAAGAAACGGTAAAATCGAGGCTATCAATTATTCTTTTCACTAATCAGGTCAAAGGTATAAGTTAAACATGTATGCAGCTTATTTCGGCTTAAAAGAAAATCCCTTCAGCTTATCGCCCGATGCCCGCTATTTATTTTTAAGCGAACAGCATCGCGATGCTTTGAATTGCCTTATTTACGGAATTAAAGAAAAAAAGGGATTTGTTTTGATTTCCGGAGACATCGGCGCCGGAAAGACTACAATATGCCGCAGTTTGATTAATTTACTGGATGATTCAGTGGAAACAGCGCTTATTTTCAATACGGCCATTTCCGATCTGGAATTATTAGAAACTGTGCTTAATGAATATGGCATTGATTTTAAAGGAGAATCAAAGACCAAGAAAAGTTATATTGATGCTTTAAACGATTTTTTACTGAAGAATTTCACTGCCGGAAAGACAGCAGTACTTTTGATTGACGAGGCGCAGAATCTCTCACATGGCGTTCTCGAACAAATACGAATGCTTTCGAATCTGGAAACCGAAACGGAAAAACTTATTCAGATAATATTAATAGGTCAGCCGGAACTGAATAATACATTAATGCTCCCCGCTCTGCGACAGCTAAATGAAAGAATTACTGTAAGATATGAGCTGAAGCCTTTATCTCCGCCGGAAGTGCGCGAATATATTCAATATCGCCTGACCGTCGCGCAGGGACCCGGCTCGCTTAAATTTACCAGCGGAGCTTTTAATCTTATTTATAATTTGACCGAAGGTATTCCCCGCCGTATTAACGCTCTTTGCGACAGATCTCTATTGATTGCCTACACAAAAAATACAAGTAAAATCAGCAGAAGGATAGTGAATTTAGCAGCTCATGATATCGGCATTGATTACTTTCAAAAAACATTAAATAACGGCAAAAAAATATGGCTGCGTCTGACAACCTGAAATACCCTTGGAAATCCCTGGTCAAAGGAGTATTATGAGCTACATAAATGACGCCTTACGTAAGGTGCAAAAAGAGAAAGAATCAGGCTATGCAGGCTATGAACGCATAGTTTCGGCTCCTGGAAAAGAATCTAACCGGCAGTCAAAATGGATGTCCGTAATCGGGTTGTTGACAGTTATATTTTTTGCTGCGGGAATCATGGTTGTGCTATATTTTTTGGAATACAAAAATATGCCGGCAAAAGCGCCTTTAAAAACAGCGCCTTTAACAAGCGTTATCCCGGCAAATTTACAGATTGTTAAAGAAGACCCTGAACTTAAAGCCGGTTTTAAGGAAAAAACAACTGCTGCAGAGATTAAAGTTAAACCGAAGATTACCGATTCCAAAATTCTTTATGCGCAAGCGCTAAAAAAGCAGCGTGAAGGAAAAATAGAAGAAGCCAAAGACTTGTATAAAAAAGTTGTGAAAATTGATCCCCATAATATTCAGGCATTGAATAATCTGGGTGTAATTTACATGAAAAAGAAAACATACAAATGGGCTATTATCCGTTTGAATGACGCACTGAAAATAAAATATAATTATTCCGATGCGCACTACAATCTGGCCTGTATTTACGCGCAAAAAAACGATGTGTCTCAGAGTCTGTTTTACCTGAAAAATGCCATCAGGTTCAACCCGGAAGCCAGAAACTGGGCAAAAAACGATAGCGACCTGAAAGCGCTGGCTAATCTGACCGAGTTTAAAAAACTTTTGGAGAAATAAACAAAACTAAAATGAAAACTATGTACTTTTCTATTGTAAAACGAAGTTTATTTACAGCAGGCATAATAGCGCTGATAATAATGTTTTGTGCCGGAGAAAGATCGTTCGCGGCCCGTATTGCCGGTGTTGATGAAAATATTAGCACAACAAATGTTCCTGCATCATCACCGGAACAACCCCAAGTCACTACACCAAAAGAAATTTCGGAAACAAAAGCTGCCGACGAGGCACAACCGTTAAAAGACGTTAAATCAGAAAGTGTTGTACAAAAGCCCAAAGAGATAAATGCGGAAGGTACAAAAGTCAAACCCGCAAAAAAAGAAACATCCAAGAAATATGTGACGATTGATTTTGATAATGTCGACATCGGTGTTCTGGTAAAGTTTGTCAGCGAACTTACGGGGAAAAACTTTATTATTGACGATAAAGTAAGAGGTAAGGTCACAATAATATCACCTAAAAAAATACCTGTTGAAGATGTTTACAAAGTGTTTCTATCTGTTCTGGAAGTCAACGGGTTTGCAGTTGTTCCTGCAGGAGACATGATAAAGATCATTCCCGCGGTTGCAGCACGGGAAAAAAGCCTGGAAACAAGAATCAAGAGTGAACCGGGCTCGCCGGACGATCGTATGATTACCCAGATAATATCATTGGAACGCGCCAACCCGGACGAAGTTAAACGCGTTTTAGACCCCATTATCCCCAGGACCAGTTCGGTGCTTTCCTACCCGCCGGCAGGTATATTGATAATTACTGACTACCTTTCCAATATCAAAAGGATTCAGGAAATTATCAGCGCACTCGACGTGGAAGGCGCCGGAGATCAGATATCTTATGTTCCTCTTGTCAATGCTTCCGCCTCGGAAGTAGCAAAATCATTGACAACGATCTTTCAACAACGTCGCCCCAATGTAACGGCCGTCAGGGTCGTGCCGGACTCCCGTACCAACTCGATTATAATTCTGGCTAATGTCGCAGATACGGAAAGCGTGCGTAAGCTGATCGCATTCATGGATAAAGATGTTCCCCGCGGCGAATCCAACATTCAGGTTTATCGTCTGCAAAACAGCAATGCTGAAGACCTGGCGAAAGTACTTAATAATATTGTCAAGGAATCCGGCACAACAGCCGGAGCTGCCGCCGGCGCAACGTCATCTCCAAAAGCGCTGGCTCCGGTTGTTTCAAAAAATGTTCAGATTGTTCCGGATAAGGCCACTAATACACTGGTGGTTATGGCCGAAAGAGAGGATTATAAAATTCTGGAAAACATTATCAAACAACTGGATGTTCCCCGCCCCATGGTTTACATTGAAGCCCTGATAATGGAAGTCAACGCCAACAAAGCATTTAATCTGGGAGTAGAATGGCGCGGTTTAAAAGATACGGGTTCGATAACCGGCATGGATACAGGTGATGCAGTAGCAATTATAGGCTCCGGCGGCGCAGGCACAACGACAAATCCGGGCGCCTACAATATTCTTGACAATTTGACAACAACGACCTCAACCGGTGTCACGGCTGCTTTTCCCAAAGGCTTCTCCATGGGAATCATCGGCGCCGGCATTACTATCGGCGGCATTAATTTTCCCAATATCGGCGCTGTTATTCAAGCTTACAAGACGGATTCAGAAGTCTCCATTTTATCTACTCCCCAGATAATGACTTTGGATAATGAAGAAGCGGAAATAAACGTCGGCTCCAATGTGCCCTATATTACCCAGCAGCAGCAATCGGCGACTAGTACGCTGGTTGGTTACAACACATATGAATATAAAGATGTCGGCGTAATCCTGAACATTACACCGCATATTAACGAAGAAGACTTCATTCGTCTGAAAATATCGCTGCAGTCCACTAAACTGACATCCGCCGCTGCGTCAACAACGCCGACAACCCTGAAAAGATCTGCCAAAACAACGACGGTGGTCAAGGATAACGAAACCATTGTTATTGCCGGCCTGGTCGGCGACAGCACGGATGATAACACTTACAAAGTGCCCCTTTTAGGAGATATTCCGCTTCTCGGATGGCTTTTCAAAACCAAATCCACCTCCAGAGAAAAAACAAATCTGTATGTATTTTTGACGCCGCATATCGTTCGAACTCAGGCCGATGCCGCAGGTATTTATCAGGAAAAGCGGGAGACCATGGGCGAAGTGGTTGAAGGCATCATCAAGTTAAATGAAAAGAGAACGGAATCCAAACCTTCCGGTGTAACTGCTCCGGCTGAAAATACAAAACCGGTCTCTCCGTAATTTTGAGGTTCTGATTTTTTATGTCCAAAATCCATTCAGCCTTAAAAGAATCCGCAGATAAAGTTCCTGATTCTTTCATCCAGGAAGAACCGGCTTTTTCTTCTTTGGATGAAAAATTAATTTCAGCCGGAGCATCTCCTGGTACTATTGCCGAAGCGCACAAATTAAAGAAAAACAACGGCGCCGGATTTTTTGATTATCTTATAAGGAAAAAGGCGCTCGATGAAATACAATTACTAAAAATAATGGCTCAGTTTTTCGGCCTTCCCTTTTGGCCGAACCTGCCGATGGAAAGTATCGATATTGATTTTACGCAAAACGTTTCCATTCAGTATTTAAAAAAACATAAGATTGTTCCACTCATTACTCCTGAAAACCCGGTTGTCGCGGTAAATGATCCCACAAACTTTCAGCCTGTTGATGATTTAAGGCAGCTCTTAAAAAATCCTGATCTGCCGGTTGTCCTTTCTTCACAGGATGCTATTACCGCCGCAATCAACATGGCTTACGATATGAGCCGCACTACGGCTAAAGATTATTTCGAAGAAATCAATGAAGCCTCTGCAGACGATCTTATTTCTAAAATTGACGAAACAGCCGATTTACTTGATGAAACCAGCGACGCGCCGATTATTAAACTGGTCAATTTACTTCTTTCCGGAGCGATTAAAGACCGCGCCAGTGATATTCATGTTGAGCCGTATTCCGGTAACCTGAAAATCCGTTACCGCATCGACGGAGTTTTGTACGACATCCTTAGTCTGCCGCGGCGTATTCAGTCACCTCTCATCTCACGCATCAAGATCATGGCTAAACTGAACATCGCGGAAAAACGGCTGCCGCAGGACGGGCGAATAGAAATAAAAATAGCCGACCGCCTTGTCGACATACGTGTGTCGGTTATTCCCACGGCTTTCGGAGAAAGAGTTGTCCTGCGCCTGCTGGACAAAACCGCCAATATTTTAAAACTTGCCGATTTAGGCATGCATGATGAACGAATCAAGCTTTTTAATAAACTGATTAAGTCTCCCTATGGAATCATACTGGTAACAGGTCCGACCGGCAGCGGTAAGACAACGACTCTGTACGCAGCTCTTTCTTCAATTAATCATCCGGAAATAAACATCATTACCATTGAAGATCCTATCGAATATCAGATAGATGGTATCGGACAGATTCAGGTTAATCCTAAGATCGACCTGACATTTGCCGCGGGCCTTCGCTCAATTGTTCGCCAGGATCCCGATGTAATTCTGATCGGTGAAATCCGCGATCGTGAAACTGCAGAAATTGCCATCCAGTCATCACTAACCGGCCATCTTGTTTTTTCGACCCTGCACACTAATGATGCGGCAAGCGCAGTCACACGACTAATCGATATGGGCATAGAACCATTTTTGGTTACTTCGTCGATCATTGCTATAATAGCGCAACGTCTTGTACGCGTTCTTTGTCCGCACTGTAAAGAAGTCTGCGTCCCCGATGAGGAAACTCTGGCCAACCTTGGACTGAACAAGTCGGCATTGCAGAAAAATATATTTTACCGGAAAAACGGCTGCAACCTTTGCATGCAGACAGGCTTTCGGGGACGAACAGGAATTTTTGAAATTCTTATTGTCGATGAAGAAATTAAAAAACTTGTTTTAAAAACATCGGATGCTAATCAGATTAATGAACTGGCCCTGAAACAGGGCATGATCACGTTACAGAAAGACGGGATCGACAAGGCGCTAAACGGCATTACGACTCCGGAAGAAGTGCTGCGCGTAACCAGATCTCTAAACCGTAAGGACGATATAGTTTTGGAAGTTTGAGATGAACAGCTCTGAAAATAAACGCAATAATAAAATGATTGAATTCTACAAAATGAGCGGCAGCGGAAATGATTTTATCATTATTGACAATCGCGATTTATCTCTCAACATCGGCAATCTTTCCGAATTCGCCGGCAAGGTCTGTCAACGAAAATTTTCTGTAGGCGCGGACGGACTGGTTATTATTGAACCTTCCGATAACGCTGATTTCAAATGGCAATTTTACAACTCAGACGGTTCTGTAGCGGAAATGTGCGGTAATGCTGCCCGCTGTGTGGCCCGGTTCGCTCATATTAAAGGAATATCTGCCGAAAAAATGTCCTGGGAAACAATTGCCGGTATTATCAGTGCGGAAGTAAAAGGCGATGTAGCGAAAATAAAATTGATGGATCCTTCCGCTGTGGAAACGGAAATCAAAATAGACGCAGACGGCCAAAAATTTACTTTGGACAGTATTAATACAGGTGTACCCCACGCTGTCGTCTTCGTTGATGACCTGGATAACTGCGATGTATATACTATCGGGCGGAAAATTCGTTATCACGAGAAATTCGCTCCCCGCGGAACAAACGCCGATTTCACCGCCGTTATCAACAGGCATAAAATCAAAGTGCGAACTTACGAACGCGGCGTGGAAGATGAAACACTGGCCTGCGGCACTGGAATCGTGGCGGCCGCCCTGACTGCGGCGCAAAGAGGACTTGTGGATTCGCCGACAGATGTACTGGTAAAAAGCGGAGAGACATTGCGTATCTATTTTGAAAACAAAAAAGGTCTCTGGCAGGAAATTTTTCTTGAAGGCAAAGTAAAAATAGTCTATCAGGGATTGCTTTTTGAAGAAGCCTATAAATAACATAAAATAGATTTGTCATTCCGGCGCATCCGGCATGCCGGGCATACCCGGCATGCCCGGCATGCCCGGGATTCCCTGCCGGGGTTCCCTGCCGGAGTAAACAGCCGGAAACCAAGCGTTCTTTTGTCATTTCGACCACGAGACTGTGTCGTAATTAAAGTAGATGTCATTCCGAATCCCGCCGTGTCGGAGTGAGGAATCTTAAGATAAAAATAAATTAAGACTTTTCCCTTCGGTCGAAGTGACATATATTTTTTCTCGCGGAGTGAAATCCCGCGTATGCGGGGCTTCGAAATGACAAGAAAAGGAATTACGAAACAGTCTGGAAGGACGGATTTAAGTATAAGTAAAGACTTTACATGGAGGTTACATTTTGAAAACTGCGGAAAAACTCACGAAGATACCACCTTACCTGTTCATGGAACTGAGGAAAAAAATAAACAAGGCCAAGGCAGACGGAATAGATGTTATTTCGCTGGCTATCGGCGATCCGGTGGAAGCCACGCCGGATTCGATAATTGACGAACTTTGCGCTACCTCACGCGATCCTCTAAATCATCGCTATCCGATTGATGAAGAAAAAGGAATGCTTGCTTTTCGCCGTGAAGTGGCCAAATGGTATGAAACCCGCTACGGCGTAACTCTTAATCCGGAAACGGAAATTCTGGGATTGATCGGCTCCAAAGAAGGCTGTCATCATTTTATTATAGCGAGAGTCAACCCGGAAGATATTGTCCTCATGACCGACCCCGGCTATCCTGCTTACCGTGCAAGCATTCTGCTTGGCGGTGGAGTTCCGTACAATGTTCCCATTCTGCCGCAAAACGGTTATCTTCCTGTCTTTGAAGATATTCCTCCGGATGTCGCCCAAAAAGCAACTGCTATGTTTTTGAATTACCCGAATAACCCGACCGGCGCCTGTGCGACCATGGAATTTTTGAACAAGCTTGTCGAATTCGCCCGTACCTACGACATCGCCGTCTGTTATGACAATCCTTACAGTGAAATTGTCTTTGCCGGTCAGCAACACATCAGTTTCCTGATGGCCAAAGGCGCAAAGGACGTCGGTATCGAACTTAATTCTCTGTCCAAACCTTTCAACATGTGCGGATGGAGACTGGGCATGGCCTGCGGCAACCCCGAATTAATTGCGGCCATCAGCAAGGTAAAGGAAAACACCGATTCGGGAATTTTCAATCCGATTCAGTTTGCCGGTATCAAAGCCCTGCAAAAGGAAGCGCTTTTCGTGGATAAAATGATTGATTTGTACGGAAAACGCCGTGAACTGGCGCTTAAAACATTGAAGAAGATCGGCATTGAATTTAATCCGCCCAAGGGAACATTTTATTTGTGGGTCCCCGTACCCAAGGGCATGACTTCACTCGAATTCACCAACCGCCTGTTCGATAAAACAGCGGTGGTCGTTGCCGCCGGTACTGCCTACGGCCAGTATGGCGAGGGATTCGTGCGCATTTCGCTGACGGTTCCCGATGCGCGGTTGAAAGAAGCGATGCAGAGAATCGAAAAAGAATTTAAACAATAACGATAACGGAAAGGGGACAGATTTATTTATTGCTTTTTTAATCTTGTTGTGTTAGCAAGTCAGGATGCCAAGAACCTCACAAATAGTCATTGCCGACTATCCACATCAGGTAATCCGGCGAGGCCATAACAGACAAACCGTTTTTGCTTCGGATGATAGAATGGAAACTGATCCGGCTATCACTCCAGCGGGGACAATTGACCGGCAGCTCTCGATTTGTTGATGAGATTGAAAAGAAGATCGAAAAGCGTGTGGAATGTCGAGGTCGGGGAAAACCAAGGAAAGAAAAATAAATCTGTCCCCTTTTCCGTCCTTTTGTATATCGAACATGCGCATCCGAAAAACATCGAGCCGGCGAATCTATCTCCGCGAAAACAGCGACAAAGTGAACATGA
>MAEO01000081.1 GCA_001683985.1 Smithella sp. M82 | reverse complement strand
GTCGGTTAACTGTCGCTAAACAATCAACCGATGGATACACCACCTATCTTCCTAAACACAACTTTTGTTTATATCTCGAGCCGGCTTTATAACAATTGTTTGTTCATCTCTCCTTGTAGGATTTCTTCTATATTAGAATAACTTTTTATTTTAGGAAATCAACTACTTGAGAGATTGAAACCAGCAATCCTTCCATGATGAAGAGGAAGAACCCTCTGACTTACACATGGCAACGCAGTCTTGACTCTCCGCATAACAAAGCCTGATATCAGCGGTATAATTGTAACATCCTGAAATTCTTTCGTTACAACAATTAATACAATTATTTATGCGTTTCACTCTTGCCTCGGATGTTTCTCTTTCTTTTTCAATAACATTATCTTTTTCTATAATAACATTCCTCTTTTCACCTGTTGTATTTTCCGGTGAAGGTTCTGTATAAGATTCCTTTAATACACAATTTGTCATTCCTTCCCGAGGGCTGTCTGTGAATACGGAATTGCCGTCACGATCAATACAAAAATATATTTCCCCCCCCTTAGCAGAAATTATCAAAGCAAGAAATATACACAATGTAAAAATTGTTCGTCTCATTGTTCAGCTTCTTTAATCAAAGGAATAAAATTTTTTATATATTAATTTATCATACTTAGCGATTGAAATCCACTACGGCAATACTTTCTTCAGAAAATGACTCCCAAGAAAAGATAAATATTTATTTTTAACCTTGACTGGCTTGTTCCTGCAAACTATGATGACAGTATTATTATATTCTTGATATATATTTTGGTCGATTTAATACATTTTTGTCAGTTATAAAGTTAATTATGCGAACAAGAATAGTTCTATTTTATTATGAATTTTTTTGAACATTGAGGAGCAAGAAGATGGATTTGATAGAAGCCATTCAGCAACGCAGAAGCATCCGGGCATTCAAAAACAAACCGGTACCCAAAGATACAATTATGGAAATTTTAAACATTGCCTGCAGGGCTCCATCGGCTATGAATACCCAGCCCTGGGAATTCGCCGTAATCAGCGGCAAGAAGCTCGACCGTCTAAGAGCGGTTATTGTTGAGAAACTAAAAAGCGGAGCCCCCATTGTGCCGGATCATCTGGTAGTCAGTTGGCCTAATGAGGGTGTTTACAAACAACGTCAGATAACTCTTGCCAAGCAGTTATTCAAATCCATGGACATCCAGCGTGAAGATAAGGAAAAGCGAGCATGGTGGATGGAGCGCGGTTTTCGTTTTTTCGATGCTCCGACAGCCGTAATCATCATGTGCGATAAGGTTCTGGGAGAAGCAGGACCACTGCTTGATCTGGGTGCGGTAATGCAGAACATCTGTCTTGCAGCATTGCAGTTTGGCCTGGGCGCCTGCATAGAGGACCAGGGCGTTTTATATCCGGAGGTGGTTCGCGAACACACCGGCATACCGCAAACCAAACGTTTAATGATTGCCATCGCCCTCGGCTATCCGGATCCGGATTTTCCCGCAAATTATGTTCGTTCGGAAAGGGAACCTGCGGAAAATTTAACCACATGGTTGGAATAATGTCTTCAGACCGTGGTTACGTCCAGTTTTATAGCTGAAATTGATGAAGGAAAATGCATTGGCTGCGGGAAATGCGCGAAGGTATGTCCGATCGAAGCCGTTGAAATGATCCCCGTTGAAAATCCCGAAAAGAAAAAAAGAAGAAAGCTGTGATAAACAGGGACATCTGCTCGGATGCGGAGTTTGCGTCCCGGATTGCAAGACCAGCGCTCTTCAATTGATTAAGCGAAAACAGAATGTGATTCACCCGGAAACTACTTTTGAAAGAATCATTCTCCAGTCTCTCGAAAGCGGAAATAATTCATTATACGCGACTCTTTTAGCGGCAATTTTTATAACGTACATCATCGGCGATTTAATCGCGATTCCATTTCCCCAGTAATTATGATAAAAATGAAAACATGTAAATGGAGGCGTTATGCGCAAAATTATAGTTTCCATATTTTTTATTTTAACATTTCTTTGTTCCCAGGCAAGGAGTGAGACGGCAGTTGACTGGTTTAATAAAGCAATTGCTTTATCGGATGGCAAAAAATTTACCGATCCGCATAAAGCTATCGTATATTTGAGTAATGCCATTAAACTTCAGTCAAATGACGCTGAAATCTATTACAACAGAGGTATTGCTTACGAAAATCTCGGCCAGTACCAGCCTGCCATACAAGACTACAATCAGGCAATTAGCCTAAATCCTGCTTATTCCGAAGCATTCTATAACAGGGGAACCATTTACAATGAAATCGGTCAATATCAGCAAGCCATCGACGATTTTAATCAAGCGGTTATCCTGCAACCCAATGATGCCGAGGCCTATCATGGTCGTGGATTTGCTTACGACAAACTTGGCCAGTACCAGCGCGCCCTAGAAGATTACAATAAGGCCATCAACTTGCAGCCAAATTATGCCAACGCTTATATTAACAGAGGGATCTATTTTTTATCGCGTGGCAACAAAACTATTGGTTGTTATGATGCGCAAAGAGCCTGTGTATTAGGAAACTGCAAATTGCTGGAGATGGCTAAAGAAAAAAGCTTCTGTCCTTGATTGGAGGTAATTTCAACAAATATTCAGCACATCAGGTCAAGATTAGAACAGCTACTAACTAACTGCAACAGACAGATTGATAAATTTTAAAATCGATGTCTGGAATTTATCAAAATATTCTTTGGCCTTATTGGCTTCGGAGGAAGGCAATTCCAATGTTATGGTAAAAATATCTCTTTCGTGACCGGCATAATTACCCAAAGAACCGGGGAAAAATCCAAACTTTCGCAAAGGATGATTCGATTCCTTACTTATTTTTTCAAGCCATTGTCCGAACGAATCCAAATCTGATGAAGGACCGTCAAAGTCGAAGAAATTAAGCGGTGAGTGGACAGAGAGTATTTTTTGCGGATTAAATCTTTTTATCAGGGCCATCTGAAACATGGTCTCCTGTTCCGATGCGGGCTTTCGTCCGGGATAATAACGCCTGTTTTTATGCTGCTTTAATCTCCACTGTTTCAAAGCTTCAGGATGCCAGTCTTTTGTAGGAAAGTTTCTGTTGAGATCAATTCCGTTGGCATTAACGCGAGCGGGAATTTTTGAAAGAAAGCCATCGGGGTTAACAAGCGGAGCAATAACAATGCATTTATCTTTAAAAATCTGCGGATTGTCTCTAACATAGTGAGCAAGTTTGAGCATGAGATAGACAGTCGGCAGCTCATCACCGTGAACAGCGCCCAGAAAAAGAACACAATTTTTCCCGGAATTGCCAAAATTAACAAAGATAAGCGGGTGCTTTCTCTTAGTTGTACGATAATATTCCCATGGTATTTCTTTCGGCTTGATATCGGTCCAGCCATATTTAGCGCATTGTTTCTCTAAAGCCGAGATATAATTTGTCAACTCTTTTGGAATAGAAGCAGCCGCATAACATACCGACAAAGGCATTGGAAAAAAGATTAATAAACAAATTGTAAATATTTTTATTAACTCTTTATTTTTTTTTGCTCTTATTTCCTCACAACCCGCTTTGTTCCAATTCATTACTTAAGTCTAAACCTTTCTTGATAATTCATTGAACTGTACGTTCAATCTTTAGTTATCATTTACATGCAGGCATTAAAAATGCCCATGCGATAATTGTATTAACTATAAAAATCGTCACCATATATATGTTTTTTTAATTAATGGCAAATTATTTCGGAGACTGGTTCATGCTTTTTTTTGAACAAGGGATACAAACTTTTCGCCCATCACTTAATTCTATCATTTTTGATGTCATTGTCATCTCACCACATAATTCACAAGGTTCAGACGGTGCGAGTTGCGCGTATTGCGGTTCGATAAAAGTCATTTCTGTTGTTGTAAATATTTCCTCAAAGGGTCGCGTCAGGAGATCATTGATTTTAAGTTGTTTTAGATTGCGCCTATCATCTTTCGACGCCTTTCCGGCAGCAACAGCCGCCTCCAACCTGTCAAACTCACTTTTGTCCCTGCCCCTGTAATCGTAGCGTGTATTTCGAGAAAATCTATAAGCCTGACGCTTGGAACGGCTTAATATTGTATAGGCATTCTTCCCGAAATTATTTATTAGAAGATTGCCTTTCCCCACTACAGTGCCCAGCAAAACCTGAAGAGCATCTACCGCACAGGAATCGTTTTCACAAATGGCAACAACTTCCTCATCAATGGATCGCGCGATATCCATCAGTTTCATCGCCTCTTTGGCCACTCGGTAGCCGTAAATCAAACCGGGACAAATATGTCCATGAAATTCCACGCATTTATTCAGATCATCCGGTATCTCATTTTTATTATTTATATTCGACATAAAACCTTTTTAAAAAAATTTTTATTTGAACTTAATTTAAAAAATCAATGCGCCTTAATCACGGGTATGAACCGCAAAGCAAACTGCGGAGTATTATATCCATACTTAGGCAGTATAACTCGACCCGCAAGCTTCAATTACACTATTTATGAAGCTGGGGTTTCACTACACTCCGCTGTGCGGGATTGTTCCCAATAGTTCATTAACTATTGGATATTTCGTCCAACAGATTTCAGTACCTACGCTTCTGAAATTTGCGACTTACTACGACTTACAAATTCTAATGCACTTATAGTGACCTTTAGGTTATTCGTTCTAAAAATTTGAGCCTCACTATAAATTATAAAATTACTTATTGCAATATGAAACCCGCATGACGGTCTCCGTCACAAAGCAGAATGAAAATGTATATAATTAAATCAATATATTTGAGGTGCATTTTCGAGTGAAAGATCAACAGCATATTATCAGAAAAGGTCTGTCATTAAACCTGTTAAGGAGCTAATTATGAAAGCCTTTATCGCCCCCCCCCAAACATATCCCGTTTTATTTGAGAATCGGCATCTGGATTTCCCCAAAAGTGACCGGTCGTGATCTTTTGCCCGGCAAGCTGTCTTGTCTTTCTTTCAGTAGATTGGAGATATAGTCAAGAGTTGTGTATGAAGAATCAGGCGGCGATCCGTTTTTCTTCAATACCGTTGACGAATTTCACTCCTT